>JBFYQI010000356.1:0-2524 GCA_041302875.1 Ignavibacteria bacterium | reverse complement strand
GCACGTACGTTCACGACCTGCACGCCCACGCGGGCGAAGAAGTCCAGCTGCACGGCTGGCTGTACAACAAGCGCTCAAGCGGGAAGATCCGGTTTCTCCTGCTTCGCGATGGGACCGGAGTCGTCCAGTGCGTGCTCGTGAAGAATCAGGTCCCCGAAACGGCCTTCAATCTCTTTGACTCCCTGACGCAAGAGTCTTCATTCTCGGTCACGGGAAAGGTGCGGAAGGAAGACCGTGCTCCGGGCGGGTACGAGCTCGAGGTCATTGATATTCCGAAGGTGTACCAGGTTGCACAGGAATATCCCATCACGCCCAAAGAGCACGGTGTGGAATTCCTTGCGGACCGTCGCCATCTCTGGCTCCGCTCGGCGCGGCAACATGCCATTCTTCGCATCCGTCATCGCATCATCAAGGCGGTCCGCGATTTCTACGATGGCCGCGGCTTCACACTCGTCGATTCCCCGATCCTGACTCCCGCTGCCTGCGAAGGAACGTCCACGCTGTTTGAAACCGACTACTTCGACCTCGGGAAAGCCTATCTCACGCAATCCGGACAACTGTATGCCGAAGCCGGAGCGATGGCTCTGGGCAAGGTCTATTGCTTCGGCCCGACCTTCCGCGCGGAAAAATCGAAGACCCGACGGCATCTCACCGAGTTCTGGATGGTGGAGCCGGAGGTGGCCTTCAACGACCTGAACGACAACATGGACCTCGCGGAGGATTTCCTCGAATACATCGTGCAGTCGGTCTTGACCGATTGTCCGGAAGAATTGAAGACGCTCGAGCGGAATACGGACAAGTTGAAGAATGTCCGGAAACCATTCCCGCGCATCACGTACGACGAAGCGGTCAAGATCCTCCACGACAAAGGCCTGCCGTTCGAGTGGGGGAATGATCTTGGCGGAACGGATGAAACCGTCGTCTCCGAGCAATTCGATCGGCCGGTCATGGTGCATCGCTATCCGGCCGAGGTCAAGGCGTTCTACATGAAGCGTGACCCGGAGAATCCGAAGCTCGCTCTTGCCGTCGATGTGCTTGCTCCGGAAGGGTACGGGGAGATCATCGGAGGAAGCCAGCGCGAAGACGATCTCGACGCCCTTCTCTCGCGCATCAACGAGCACAAGCTCCCGCAAGAAGCTTTTGAATGGTATCTCGACCTTCGGCGATTCGGCTCAGTCCCGCACGCGGGTTTTGGCATGGGCATTGAGCGAACGGTCGCCTGGATCTGCGGCATCGAACACATCCGCGAGACCATCCCCTTCCCCCGGATGATCTATCGGATCAATCCGTAACGCTGTTACTCCCGGAATCGCACACACCATGCTCAGCGTCGCCAATCTTCGAAAAGAGTACGACACCGTCGTTGCGGTCGACGGCGTGTCGTTCGATGTCCGCCGAGGCCAGCTCTTCGGCCTGCTTGGACCGAACGGCGCGGGAAAGACCACGACCATCCGGACGGTTCTGAACATCATCGAGCCCACCAGCGGCGCGATCACGTTTGACAAGATGCCGTTCACGAAGGAGATGTGGAACGTCATCGGGTATCTGCCGGAAGAACGGGGTCTCTACCGCAAGAGCAAGATCATCAATGCGATCCTGTACTTCGCATCGCTGAAGGGATTGACGCCGCGAGACGCGAAGCCTCAGATCGCCTATTGGCTCGAGCGTTTCGGCCTGAAGAATGAAGGGCACCGAAAGGTCGAGGAGCTTTCAAAAGGGAATCAGCAGAAGATCCAGCTGATCATCTCGCTGCTTCACCGGCCGCAGTTGCTGGTGCTGGATGAGCCCTTCTCGGGCCTGGATCCGGTCAATCAGATCCTCCTCAAGGATGTGCTGATGGAACTCCGTCAGAAGAACGTTGCCATCATCTTCTCGACGCACCAGATGGAGCAGGTGGAGAAGATGTGCGACGAGATCTGTCTGATCAACAAGGGGAAGCCGGTGCTGCATGGTGCCATCGCCGACATCAAGAAGCGGTACGGCAAGAACTCCGTGCACGTCGAATTTGACGGCGATGGAGGATTCCTGAAGGCGCTTCCCATTGTCCGCCGGGCCGATGTGTATCAGAATTATGCCGAGATCGAACTCGCAGATATGTCAAAGACCGGGGAATTGCTCAAGGCGTTGAACGGACAGCTCGACCTCCGGAAATTCGAAGTGGTCGAACCTTCGCTGAACTCGATCTTCGTCGATGTGGTCGGCGGCCCCGCGATGACAGAGCCGGCTCAGACAACTCCTGCAACGGCCCCTGCGACGTTTCGGTTGGACTTTCGCACCATCATGAATGAACCGCGTCTGCGGAGGCCGTTCTTCTCTCTCGCAGGCGCACCACTGATCGCGATCATCCTGGTCGTCGCTGGGTCGCAGCGGGGCGATCTCCAATGGGAACCGCTGGCACTCATCGGCGGCGTCTTTGTGTTCGTGCTCGTCCAGTTCATCATGGCGTTGAAGAAGGTTCGTCAGGAGCGGAGCACCGCGGGAGGTGGACGATGACGGCGAAAGCATTCGAGGTCGCGTACTGGGA
>JBFYQI010000339.1:0-4141 GCA_041302875.1 Ignavibacteria bacterium | reverse complement strand
TGTTCGGGAAGGGATTTCCCGCAGACACATCGAAGGCGGTCTTCTGGATCTCCCGCGCAGCGATGCAAGGGATGGGGCTTGCGCAGTTCAATCTCGGCATCCTTCAATCGAACGGGTACGGAACGGAATGGGATCCGTTCGAGGCGTTCAGGAATTTCCGACGGGCGGCCGAAGCGAATGTCCCGGAGGGTCTGTTCATCACGGGGCTCTGTTATACGGAGAACTTCGTCGTTCCGCGGAACTGGCCGGAAGCATACACGTACTTTCGACGGGCGGCAGATCAGGGACATGACGGTGCGCGTGAAGCGGCGAAGGAACTTGAACGACGCGGACTGGATCGTGTCGCAACCACGGACATTGTGGCGCCGGGGCGGGAGCGACCATCCCAGGAATCAGCGCGCGTCTCGTCCGACACGACGATCAGTTTTCTTTTTGTCGATTTCAACACGGATACGGTGACAAGCGTCCCGGACTCGACACTGCTGCGCGAAGCGATGCGGAGTCTCGCAGACCGCGATGAAGGCGGCGAACGAATGCCGATGATCCCGGACACGAGCATCTATCGGCAGATGATCGATGCGGCGGCAAACGGCAATCCCGAGGCGCATTGCGTCGTGGGGCGGATGTACGAAGAAGGGATCTACGTTGCGCCGAATGCATTGCAGGCGGCCGTCCACTACCTGCGCGCTGTGCGGCTCGACTCGTATCGTGCGCCGGGCTTGCTGTGGAAGATCTCGCGCGAGGAAGATTTCGTCCGGTTGTTGAAGGCCGGCACAGATCGCAACTCCAGCGAAGCGTTGTATGTGTGGTCTGGATTGACGGCGCTCAAGTTCACGGAGGTACTGAGCACGGAACAGGCGTTGCGGCTCCTGGAACGTGCAGCCGCGCAGGGGTTTGTGCCGGCGATGATCGAACTGGGATGGTGTGCGATGACGGGCCGATGGATGCCGGCGTCACGGGATCGCGCGCGATCTTGGTGGGAAGAAGCAGCGCGCCGTGGCGATCGCGAGGCGAACATTCGTCTCGCAGTGGTCACCGTGCTTGGGGACACGACGACAGAGGCTCTTCGTCCGGCACTCGCACATCTCGATTCCGCCTCGGCCAACGGCTCGCTCATTGCCGATGTCGCCCTTGCGTACGCGGCGGAACGCGGTCTCGGCAGGTCAATCGACAAAGGGGAAGCCTACCGGATGTATCATCGCTCCATGCGCAGGGGAAGTGAGGCGGCGTTTCAAGCATTGCGGAACATGCACGATGCGGTCCGTCCCGATGAGCCGGAATTCCTTCTCCCCCATTGAGGCTGACAAGCACTCGCTTGGCATTTCAGCAGCGATTCGCTATCTTTCGTCCATGTTGAGGAAATCTCCATTGGGGGCGATCCAGCCGACACACTGTTTGTTATTCACCCTCGGCTGGTTGATGTTCAGCGGTTCCCTCCTCTTCGGCCAGCCGCGCTCGAATCAAGCACCCGTCTTGCCCCGGGCATTCACTGTTGATGTCTGGACAAGCGATGACGGTCTTCCGCAGAACTCCATCCAGGCGATCGGTCAAACTCCGGACGGCTATCTCTGGCTCGGCACGCAGGGCGGGTTGATCCGTTTTGACGGACGCACCTTTGTTACATATCACCAGGCGAACACGCCGGAGCTGCAACAGGATTGGATCAACGCGCTCACGATCACGCGCGATGGTACCATCTGGATCGGCGCGTATGATCATGGTCTCATGTCCTACAACGGTCAGGTCTTCACACACCAATTAGATACGGTCGATCTGGGAAAGGTTGGCGTCGTTGCGCTGACCGAGGACAGCAGCGGGAGGATCTGGGCCGGAACGCGCACGGCGGGGATCGTTGTCTTCGACAAGGAGCGCGTGAACCGCATCCGAACGAAAGACGGACTGCCAAGCGACGACATACGAACATTGTTCACTGATCGCACAGGGACGGTGTGGGTGGGGACCGCGCGCGGCATCGCCATGCAGACAGGATCACAGTGGCGAGTGTTTACGCGACGAGACGGGCTTCCCGACGACATCGTAGAGTCGATCGGCCAGGATGCGAGCGGGGCTCTCATGATCGGCACGCGGAGCGGACTGGCCGTCCTGAAGAACGGAAGCATTCGTACCGTTCAACAGCTTGATCATCGACAGCGAATCCTCTCCCTGCAGTCGGCGCAATCGGGAACCGCATGGGTGGGAACCTACGCCGGCGGGCTTTACGCGTGGAACGGTTCTGTCCTTGAAGCGATCTCCCTGATAAAGGGGGACAAACCCTCGGTGTCATCGCTCTATCAGGATCCGGAAGGGAGTCTCTGGATCGGCACAAACGGATTCGGGCTCTTTCGATTGAGACAGTCGCGTGCGGTCGGCTTGACCGCTCCGACGCGGCTCTCAAGCGGATCGATCTGGTCGCTCTGTGAAGATGCGGATGGAGCGATCTGGGTTGGCACGGATGGAAGCGGCGTGGATCGGCTGACGCGAGAATCCCGCACCACGTTCACGACGCGCGAAGGACTTCCCCATAACACCGTGTATGCGATCATCGCCGATCGCGAAGGGTCCGTCTGGATGGCGACGGAGAAGGAACTTGCACGATATCATGCGGGAAGGATCGAGAGCGTCCGTCCAGGAGGACCGCACACACTGGAGGGAGCTCAGTCACTCTTCGTTGACCGGAGTGGGGCGGTCTGGGTTGGCGTTATCGGTACGGTCATCGGACGTTATTCGCGCGGGGAATGGACATACTTGACCGCCGCGGACGGACTCCCCAGGAATTTCGGCACATGTCTTTGGCAAGATTCAGACGGCACGATGTGGATTGGCAGCGACGGGAGCGGGATTGCGGCGTACGTCAATGGGAAAACGGTGCTCCACACGAAAGAGCATGGGCTCTCGAATGAATCGATCAACTGCTTCTATCAGGATTCAACGGGACGCATGTGGGCGGGGACGTACGGCGGAGGTCTCAATCGATTTGCCGATGGCCGGTGGACGAGCGTCACAACGGCCAACGGGCTGGCAGAGGACATCATCTTCTCCATTGAACGAGATGAATATGGGATGGTCTGGCTCTCCGGAAACCTGGGGTTGTACCGTGTTTCGGAGAGCGAGCTCATTGCGTGTGCCAGCGGAAGAATCACGCGCGTGCACGGCATGCTCATCGACAATCTTGATGGTATGCCGAGTCGCGAGTGTTGCGGGGGCATCCAGCCGGCTTCATTGCGCACGCGATCCGGATCGCTCTGGTATCCGACCGTGCGCGGAGTCGCGGTCGTCGATCCGAGCACCATCCGCATGAACCTCGTGGCGCCCCCCGTTGACATCCAACAGATCCGCGCGGAGCGAAATCCGGTGCGTCAACAACCGGTGATGGAACTCGGTCCGGGTGTGCGCGATCTGGAATTCACCTATGCGGGGCTCAGCTTCATTGCTCCGGAACACCTCCGGTTCCGCTATCGCCTGGACGGATATGACAACGACTGGATCGATGCGGGGAGCAGGCGGGAAGCCTTCTATACCGGGCTATTTCCCGGAACCTATGTGTTCCGTGTTCAAGCCGCGAATCGGGACGGTGTGTGGAACGAGAAGGGGGCTACGGTCTCGATCACCCTGAAGCCGATGTGGTATCAGTCCTGGTGGTTCTTCATCCTGAGCGGCGCGATCCTCCTCCTCTCGGGTTACGGCATCTATCGTTATCGTGTGCGCCAGTTGCTCGAACACGAGGAGGAGCTGCAACGGCGCGTTGACGAGGCGCTTGTCAACATCAAGGTCCTGGGGGGATTGATCCCGATCTGTGCGAACTGCAAGAAGATCCGGGACGACAAGGGATATTGGAACAACCTTGAGCGGTACATCCATGAGCACTCCGAGGCAAAGTTCAGCCACAGTCTCTGTCCCGAGTGCATGGAAAAACTGTACGGGTCCTTCCTAAAAAAGGATCCCATGGGGAACGCGGATACAAAGAAGAAGTTGTAGCAAACCCTCACCGCAAGAACAAAAGCGCAACGCCGCCTACCGCCACGAACGCCCCGACGATCGCCCGGAACGTGAGGCGTTCTTTCTGCAGGAACCACACCGTCGGCAGCATCAGGATCGGAACCGTTGCCATGAGCGTCGCTGCGATCGCGACCGTCGTGTAGGA
>JBFYQI010000320.1:0-6123 GCA_041302875.1 Ignavibacteria bacterium | reverse complement strand
GACGGTGCAACACCCGCGACAAGCGGAGGTCGAACGGTACGTCGTTGAGCGTGTTCGATCCTCCTGGATGGAGAACAAGCCAACCTGGATCCTGACAACGAAGACGGAGCGCGGGACGTTTTCCGTCAATGAGGGGGATGTGGTGGTTCCCCTTGCCCAACAGCGGGGCACGATGCTGGTGATCGCGCTCGAGCCGGAATCCATGTGGGGTATCGTGCAAGAGGAGGAATTCGCGATGCTTCGCCAGCCGGGAAGCACGTATCCCATTCTGCGAATCGTAACAGAAGGACGGACCACGCGATGAGCACGACCAAGGCGCCCGCGCAGCCGGCGGCGAAGAAGACAAAGCGGAAGCCGACGATCGGCGAGGCGTTCATACCGATCATCGGCATGGCGATCCTGCTTGGCGGCGGATACGGCTGGTTGCAGCTGCCGATCGAAATGCTGTTGATCGCCGCATCATTCGTTGCGGGGCTTGTTGCCTTGCGCCTCGGATACAATTGGAAGGACATCGAGAACGGCATGATCGATGCCATCGCGAAGGCGATGCCGGCTCAGCTTATCATCATCACGGTCGGGATCATGATCGCCACGTGGATCGCATCCGGATCCATCCCGATGCTGATCGACTACGGCTTGAGCATGGTCTCTCCCTCGTTGTTTCTCGTGACGGCGTGCGTTGTGTGCGGGATCATCTCCTTGTTGACCGGGACGGCATACGGAACGGCAGGAACGGTGGGGATCGCCTTCATCGGGATCGCACAGGGAATGGGCATCCCGCTTGCGCCCGCAGCCGGGGCGATCGTTGCCGGTTCCTATCTGGGGGACAAGATCTCCCCTTTCGCCGCGTCGCTCAATCTGGCCGTTGCAGCGGCACGCAGCAATCTGATCGACACGATCCAGCATCTCGCGTACACGACCATTCCCGCCTATCTCATCGGCCTTGGAGTCTATTGGATCGTCGGCTCGACGTACGCGGTGCACGCAGTCAGCATGGACCGGATCGCCTTCATTCAAACGACCCTCCGTGCAAACTTCGTGTATCATTGGTCGTTGTTGCTTCCACCGGCAATTGTTCTCTTCCTCACCTTTCGGAGAAAGCCGACGATCCCCGGCATGCTCATCTCGTCCGCCGTCGCGATCATTCTCGCGTATGTTGTGCAGGGGGAATCCTTTGTCCATGCGCTTGAGTATTGTGTGAGCGGATTCAAGATCTCGACCGGCGTTGCGGACGTCGACCAGCTTCTTGCGCGGGGAGGACTGCAGGAGATGCTTCGGATCTCCCTCGTGGCATTCTGCGCGTTTAGTTTCGCCGGCATCATTCAGAAGTCGGGGATCCTTGATCTGTTGCTCGAGAAGATCCTGCAGGTTGCGCAAACGGCCGGCAAGCTTATTGCAGCGGCGACGGCGGCTGCGCTCTCGACCGCGCTGATCACCGGGAGCGCGTATCTGAGCGTGCTCATTCCCGGGGAATTGTTTGCGCCGGCATTCAAGGCGGAGAAACTGGCGGCGAAGAATCTGGCCCGCGCGACGCAGGAGGCGCATTCGATCGTACCGGTCATCCCGTGGGCGATTGCCGGCGTGTACATGACAGGCACGCTGGGGGTTTCGACCTGGGAGTATGCCCCGTGGACGGTGTTCAACTACATCGGATTCCTGTTCCCGATCTTGTATGGGATTCTTGGATTTACCACGGCGCCGATCAAAAATGAAGATGAAACGCTTCCCGGAAGCTGATCCCATAAACGCGAAATACACTCCCGGCTTCTTAACCTGCCGGGAGTGAAAAGACCCAACGAGCAACTCCGACCATGCCCCCCATTCGTCGTGATTCCCTTCGCTGTCGTGACGCCGATCTCTACTATGAGGTCTGCGGCGACGGACCTCCGATCATCTTCGCGCACGGGCTTGGGGGCAATCATCTCTCCTGGTGGCAGCAAGTTCCGTTCTTTTCAAAGAACTACACCTGTGTGACATTCTCTCACCGGGGATTCTGGCCTTCACGAGAGACGCCCGAGCGGTTTGGATCGTCGGCCTTTGCCGATGACCTCACCATGCTTCTTGATCATCTCCACTTGGATGACGCGATCTTCGTGGCGCAATCCATGGGGGGATGGACGTGTCTGGAATTCGCACTTCGTTCTCCGAAGCGCGTCCGCGCACTGGTGCTTGCGTCCACCACCGGGGGACTGGATTTTCAGACGCTCCCCGAATCGGCGCGCGAGGAGATCGCGCGCTGGAAGGAACACTCCGCCAAGGAAAAAGGGGTGCTCGCCAAGGAAGGAATTCTTGCGGCGACGGGTGGGCGTATGGCGAAGGAACAGCCCGCGCTTACCTATCTCTACAATTCGCTCAACGCGCTTCTGCCATCGGCCTATCGCGAGTCGATTCGAGCCAAGATCCACAGCGAGCGTATCATCGATGCCCAGCGCTTGTCCATGGTGAACGTCCCGACGCTGTTTCTCACCGGCACAGAAGACATCGTCTTTCCTTTCCCTGCGGCTTCGGCGCTTGCGGCGTTGATGCCCTTCGCACAATACGCCAGCATTGAGAAGGCCGGACACTCCGGCTACTTCGAACGAGCGGAAGTCTTCAATCAGGTCGTCGAGGAGTATCTCCGCGATGTGCTTCCTGTTCCCGATCGATCTGCATAAGCATCTGACCAAAGGCCTATGAGCACCGAACCGACCACTCCGCCCGCCGAAGCCAAGGAACGATTTCCGGTTGAATTCTGGATCGCCAACGGGATGGAACTCCTTGAACGCGCTGCGTTCTACGGGTTCTACATCAGCATTACGTTGTATCTCACCGATCTTGTCGGATTCAGCGACAAGGAAACCGGGATCGTCGCGGGGATATTCGTCGCGGTCCTTTACTTCCTCACCCCGTTTGTCGGCGCGGTTTCAGACAAGGTGGGCTTCAAGAGATGCCTGATCATTGCCTTCTCGCTGCTCACGCTGGGGTACACCCTGCTCGGTCTGACGACCGCGAAGTCGTCCGTACTGCTCGCCCTCGCGATCATCGCCATCGGCGGTTCCTTCATCAAACCGCTCATCACGGGGACCATCGCGAAGACCACGACGGAACGGAACCGTGCGCGCGGCTACGCGACATTCTACTGGATGGTCAACATCGGCTCATTCAGCGGAAAGACCTTCGTGCCGTTCATCCGGCTCGGTGCCGGCTTGGAATACGTTAACTTCTTCTCGGCCGGATTGTCGCTCGTGGCGCTGCTGTTCGCCGTCTTCGCGTTCACCGAGTCGGAACGCTCGGGGAAAGGAAAGTCGATCGCCGAAACGGGGCGCACGCTCCTCCGCGTTCTGGGAACGCCGAGATTGCTCGCCCTCATCCTGATCGTCTCCGGATTTTGGACGACGCAGTACCAGCTCTACGCGACGATGCCGAAGTTTGTGATCCGGCTGTTGGGTGAGCAATCGAAACCGGAGTGGATCGCAAACATCAATCCGTTGATCGTCGTGCTGTTCGTCGTGCTCATCACGAAACTCATGAGCAAGCGGCGGGCGTCGACGTCGATCTTCGTCGGCATGATGTTGGTGCCTGCTGCTGCGTTCATCATCTCGCTCGGCCAGTCGGTCGCCGCGACCTACGGGGATTCGCTCTCGGTCTTTGGCTTGTTCGAAACGCATCCGCTCGTGCTGACGCTGGTGATCGGGATCGCGCTGCAGGGGTTCGCGGAAAGCTTCATCTCACCGCGATATCTGGAGTACTTCTCCCTTCAGGCGCCGAAGGGAGAGGAGGGGACGTATCTCGGTTTCGCCTACCTCTATTCCTTCTTTGCCGCCATCGCGGGATTCATTCTCTCCGGGTTCTTGCTGGACACGTACTGCCCCGATCCGAAGACGCTTCCAGCGGGGCTGACGGCAGTCCAGAAGGCCGTGTACTATCAGGATGCGCACATGATCTGGTACTACTTCATCGGGATCGGCCTGGTGGCGGCTTTTGCGCTGCTGGTCTTTGCTGCGATCACGGAACGGAGTGACCGAGCGAAATCAGCCTCGACGAGCAGATCTTAGACGTTGGCAGATTTGAGCGTTCGAAGGACGAGATGATACAGGTACTTCACTTCGTCGTCCGGCAGTCCCTCTCCAAACGAAAGCAATCCCGCTCGTGTCTTGAGCGTGATCCCCTTCGCTCCGCGCGACAGGGCAAGCTTCTGAAGCATGCGCAGGACGCCTTCCGGGATCTGCTTCGCACCCTCTGATCGTCCCTGGAATCGCTGCTGCGCCATCTCCGTTGTCTGTCGTTCGACCTGCGCCTTCGTCGGTTGGATCCCGTAGTCCAGTCCAAGGATATCCGTCCTCGGGATGTGCTTCGTCCGGCGACGAATCCCGCCGAGTTCAACGATCTCAATCCCTTCTGCATTGACAATCACTCGTGTACGGCCAAAGGCCCCCTTGAGGAATCCTCCGACCGCGGCAGAGAGGGGAAGGAGGATGAACGCAGCAAAGAAGACGACCATCATGACCTGAACGGGGGGAGGAGCATCGGAGATATCGAACGGCCCCCAGAATTGGTACAGAACGAAGAGAACGAACAGGAGGGGAATGACAGCGGGGATCACTGTTCGGGCCGTGAAGCCTGGACCGGGAATGTCGATCACGGTCGACCCGTTGTCGCTGGAAACGGAACACTTCAGAAGCGGAGGAGGCGAAGTGTCGAGAGATTCCGGCGCCACGATGGGTTGTGCGGTCGTTTCTTCGTTGATCGCTCGATCGATCGGAATCGCGATCTCGTTATCTGTCGACTTGTCCAGGAAGGGGAATCCTAAGAACGCCGCGACGTGCTCCCCAACCTTGCGCGCTTCTCCATAGGTACGGCCAGCGCTCAGACGGACCGGTTTCGAAACCGTCGCTCCGGTCAGGAGAACCGGGAAACTTTCCGCCGTGTCCGAATCCCCCGGCTCATGCAGCAGATGAATCGCGCTGAAGGAATACAGCGGATGCTCGGTGACCTTCATCGGTACGACAAGTCCCCATGCGTCCTGGATTCGTCCCTGAGCGCGGTCCAGGATGATCCACCGTCTGCCGAACATCAGCCCCCCGCCGACGGCAGCGAAGACCCCGCCAAACACGACCAACGCGGGCCACACCCATCCGTCCATTTCGTCGGCGTTGCTGGGCACGATGATGCCGAGTCCAATGAGAATGACAGCCAATCCCGCAGCGAGGAAGGGGATTCCGAAGATCGCCATGCATCCTCCTCCGCTGGAGATCTCCAGACGTCCATCTGCGTGCTGCTTAATGCGTTCCATAGTGCTTGGTCCGGATGAATGTAATCGGGAGCGTGGATGATGAAGAAAGCGTCGCGTTAACGTGCAATGAAGTTAGGGAGATATCCCGTTCGTTCAAAACGCAGGGAAATGTGGCGGAGATTATCAAATCGTTAAGCCTGCAGTTGCCAGGAACCGCGTTCTCCGGAGATCGTATACTCAGGTGAACCACAAGCAGGAGAGCACACATGTCAACGCTTCAATTTGCTGCCGGAACCAAGCTCACGTGGAACCAGAAAGAGATGTTGAACCAGAAGTACGAGTTGTTGGCCAATGGCAAGAGCGTCGGCACGCTTTCATGGATGAAAGCGTTGGGCACCTTGGCGGAAGGGACGATCGGGGGCACGCGGTACACATTCAAGCGTTCGGGCTTCTGGAAGCCGTATGTGACGGTGCGCATCGGCGACTCCCTTCAGGATGAAGCGAGGATGGATCTCCATTGGATGAATGATTCGATCCTTGTGTTCCGGGGTGGCGCGCGGTTCACCTGGGGGATGACCAGCATGTGGAGACAGGAATGGTCGTTTAAATTACTCGGGTTCTATCTCATCGCGTCGTATTCAACGACGGATGGCGGGGCAGAGACAGCGGTGCTGATGGCGACGATTGGGTGAGGGTCTGCTTCTCTCCCCGGGGACTAACGCTCGCCGTGTTCCCGCGGCTCGTAGGTTGACGTCGGGGTGACGAGTTCGCAGTACGGACTGTCCCATCCATTGTCGAAGAACCGGCGCAGTCGTTCCGCCATCCGCTGATTGCGGACAATGATGCCTACGTTGCGCGAAGTGTAGAAGTAACTCTTCTCCCCGTTGCTGGAGCCGAGCCAGAATGCCTTG
>JBFYQI010000301.1:0-2679 GCA_041302875.1 Ignavibacteria bacterium | reverse complement strand
GAAGTAGAGAAAACCCTTGACAAGAGCCGATTTTGGAATTAACTTATTCAGTAAAGTAACCGTTAAAGTCATCGGTTACTGATTACATTCGGGATGATTCCTTTGCGCCGCATTCACACATTCTCTCTCCTCCTGGCTTTCCTCACATCGACCTCGTGCGGCAAGACGTTTTTTGTATCACCAACGGGCAATGACGGTAACGCCGGCACTCTCGAATTTCCGTTCAAGACGCTCCAGAAGGCGGTCACGCTCAGCACTCTTACGCCGGGAGACACGATCTTCATGCGTGGCGGCGTCTTTCAGTGCAGCACATCTGTTTCCATCTCGAAATCGGGAAATGCGAGCGCCCGCTATGTCCTGAGTTCGTATCCCGGCGAACGAGCGGTTGTCGATTTTGTCCTCACGCCCTCCACGAGCACCTCCCGCGGATTCACCGTTAGTGGAAGCTACTGGCATATCTACGGTCTCGACATTCTCCGGGCGCGCGATAACGGAATGTACGTCAGCGGCTCAAACAACATCGTGGAGTTCTGCAGTTTCTCCGAGAACGGAGACACGGGACTTCAACTCGGCGGCGGCGCATCGAACAACCAGATCATCAACTGCGATTCGTATTACAACGTCGACCCGCCGGATCAGGGTGATGCAGACGGGTTCGCTCCGAAACTCGATGTCGGCAGCGGCAACTACTTCTACGGCTGCCGGTGCTGGCAGAACTCCGATGACGGCTGGGACGGATATCTCCGCCCGGCGACCAACGTGACAACGACGCTCGAGCACTGCTGGGCGTTCATGAACGGATATCTCAAGGATGGAAGCGCTAGCCAAGGGAATGGGAACGGGTTCAAGATGGGGGGAAGCGATACAAGAGACCTGATGCACAACATGATCTTGAAGAACTGCGTCGCATTCGATAATCGGGTCAAGGGCTTCGACCAAAACAATAATCGTGGCTCGATGACGCTTTACAACTGTACCGGCTACAGAAATCTTGGGGACAACTACCGCATTGCGAACTACGTCAATTACGCCGCGGGCAAGTCCGTTACCGTCGTGAATAGCGTAGCATTAGGGTCGATGGGCTCTCTCAACGACAGCGTCATCCAATACACCAACAGTTGGCGGCCGCCATTCGGGACGGTAACCGCGGCAGAATTCCTCAGCATCGACACGACCGGCATGCGCGGTCCGCGGAAACCCGATGGAAGTCTTCCTGATGTAGAGTTCCTGCGTCTCGCGGCTTCGAGCCAGTTCGTGGACGCCGGCACGGATGTCGGCCTGCCATTCACCGGCGTCGCTCCCGATCTCGGCGCATTCGAACGTCCGCCGGCAACGGAAGTGACGGAATCGTTCTCAGAGGGTCCCTCGGCGATCGGCCTGTTCCGGAATTATCCGAATCCCTTCAACCCAGCGACGACCATCGCGTATCATGTACGCCGGACATCTCACGTGCGGCTCAACGTCGTCAACTTGGTTGGGCAGGAAATTGCGAGATTGGTTGATGCAACGCAGCTCCCGGGCGAATATCGCATTCCCTTTGATGCGACGAGCGCTCCCTCCGGCGTGTATGTCTGTCGCTTGCAGATCGATGGGGCGACACGCGCACTTCCCATTCTTCTTCTGAAATGAGGCCTCTGCCATGGTTCTCCGATTCTCGTTCCTCACGATGAGCCTGCTCCTCGCGCTCTTCGGATGCTCCGCACAGGACGCCGTCATCTCTTATCCAACCGAAGTCATCGCTCCCATCGACGCGCCATTTCCCATGCCGGCGCTGGTTCGTCCCACATTCCCGGACAAGGTCTTCGACATTCGACAATTCGGGGCCGTCGAGGGGGGAACCGTGAAGAATACCACCGCCATCCGCTCGGCGATAGCGAAAGCAGCGAGCGAAGGGGGCGGCCATGTGCTCATTCCCCGCGGGACCTGGCTGACAGGAGCGATCCATTTTGAGAGCAACATCGATCTGCATCTGGCTGAGGGGGCCGTGCTGCTCTTCAGTCAGGATTTCGAGGACTATCTTCCGGTTGTGTTCTCGCGACATGAAGACGTGGAATGCTACAAGCATTCTGCATTCTTGTATGCGAATGGAAAGACCAACATCGCCATCACGGGGACTGGAACGCTGAACGGGCAGGGAAAACCCTGGTGGAAATTCAAGACCGGTGCGAATTCTCTCGACTCGGTCGTGCATAGAATGGGGGCTGAGGATGTCCCCGTCGAACAACGCGTGTTTGACGGAACGGATGAGCGCGTATTGCGCCCGGCCTTTTTCCAGCCCATGAATTGCACAAACGTGCTCGTCGAAGGCGTGACGTTCAAATACGGCGCGTTCTGGACCATTACACCGACCTATTGCGAGAATGTGATCGTTCGTCGCGTGCGCATCGAAACGGAAGGGGAGTACGGCCACACACCGAACGGGGATGGCGTCGATCCGTCGTCCTGCCGGAATGTGCTCATTGAACACTGTGAATTCGACACGGGGGATGATTGCATCGCGATCAAATCAGGGCGCGATCGGGACGGCCGGCGTGTGGGAAAGCCGACGGAGAACATCATCGTTCGCCATTGCGTCGGCTTGCGCGGCCACGGCGGCATTGTCATCGGAAGCGAATCGTCCGGTGATGTGCGAAACGTGTACGGGTACGATTGCACCTTCAACGGCACCGATCGGATCGT
>JBFYQI010000292.1:0-3678 GCA_041302875.1 Ignavibacteria bacterium | reverse complement strand
CTGTGCTCTTCACGACAACGACATGATATGATTGCTTGTCCCGCAGGACGTGGCCGATCTGCTCAGACACTTGACGCACGAAGGAAAGATCGATCATCTTTCCGTCGAATGGAGTTCCGACAGCGATAAGCGTCAGCTCGCTCCCGAGAACGGCCGCGCGAAGGTCTGTCGAGGCGAAGAGGTTCCGGCCGATCGATGCACGCAGCAGTTCTTCCAGACCGATTTCGTATATCGGCGCTGCTCCTTCGTTGATCTTCTGCACCTTCGTTTCGTCGATGTCAACGCATGTCACGCGGTGCCCCTTGGCTGCAAGACAAGCGCCGCTCACAATGCCGACATAGCCTGTTCCGATCACTGAGACGTTCATCAAGCATCCGCTCCTTCCTGATTATCTTTGTACCAGAGGATCGTGCGCCGGAGCCCTTCGTCGAGCGTGACGGTGGGATTGTACCCAAGCTCCGTTCGTGCCTTGGCGATGATCGGGCACCGCCGGTTCGGATTGTCGACAAGATAGTCCGCTTCACTGCTCGTCCCACGCAAGACATTCCCACGGTAGCCGAGGATGTCACGGGAAAGGGCAACGACCTTCTGGGCGAGATCAAATACTGAAATCTCCGGTTTCTCGACGCCCACATTGTAAGCCTCGCCCGGTCTTCCGTTCACCAAGACCTTGTAGTACCCAATGATCGCATCCGCACTGTAGCAGAACGTACGTGTCGGAGAACCATCCGAGAACATCACGATATCTCTTCCAGCGAGGATATCGCGCGCGAAGTCCGGGAGGACGCGAGTGTCCGTGATCTTGAGACCCGGTCCGTAGTTGTTGAAGGGGCGCGCCATTTTGATCGGCATTCCATGCTGGCGAGCAAAATTCACGCAGAGAGTCTCGCCGTACCGCTTCGATTCGTCGTAGCATGAACGCGGGCCTGTACAGGAGACAAATCCGCGATAGTCTTCAGGAGTGGGGATATTCTCAGCAGACGGGTCACCATAGATCTCGCTGCTTGAGTAGAACAGGAAGCCTTCGATGGGTAACCCGCGTTCTTTCTGCTTCAACGCATGGTCGAGCAGGTTGCGAAGGCCATTGATATTCGCGTCCATCGTCTCAATGGGGTGGAGGCGGTAGTATTTGGGCGAAGCGATCCCCGCCGCATGAATGATGTACTGGAAGTCGCCCATATTCGGCGGCAGCGGCTGGATCATGTCCACTTTGGTGATCGTGAGGTTCGGCGTCCCTTCCAACGCCGTGAGCCATAGCGGGATTCCGCGGACATAATTGTCAAAGACCGTGACATCGATCTTCTTGGAAGGATGGGAGAGCGTGTTCCAATGCAGCGCCGACTGCACAAGATAGTAGCCGAGAAAGCCGGCCCCGCCTGTGATCAGGAGACGCTTGCCCCCCATCGTGCCAAATTCTTTGCTGAGGCTGTCGCAGATGTATTGCAGGTCTTGTTGAACGATCTGTTGCCCTGTTTCCATAATGGTGCTTTCATGCAAGAATGTGCTGTTTGCTCTTCGCAGCCGCGGCCAAGTGCTCCACGATTTGACGAGCGTTCTTTGAACTATCAAAATGCCTCTCGGCGAACGCGCGGGCGTTCATGCCCAATCGTGCACGCAATTGGGGATTCCTCAATAATATACGCAATCGTTCGCTCAAACTCCTCTCATCCTCTCGTGGGATCAAGAATCCTGTTTCATTCTCCGACACGATCTCCTCGATCCCCCCGACACCACAGGAGACGATCGGAAGACTCATCGCCATCGCTTCGCAAATTGAGTTCGTCGGCGCAAAATCTGCGCGCGTGGGCAACACAAAAACATCCGCCGATTCATACAGTCTTCGGAGTGGCGCACTATTTGCGCTGACGTCTGAATGAATATGCACATTCTGAAGTTCCGGACCGACGTAGGACTTTGTCACCACATGGAACTCGACATCGCGGAACTCCTCCTGCATGGCGACGCGGAGAAGGAGATCTCCTCCCTTCCGGAGAAAATCCCCCCCGACAAAGAGGACGACCATGCTTCGATCCGACGGATTCTCCTTCCCCATTCGGTCGACACCCGGCCAGGAATGGAGATCCACTCCGGGTGCGAGAACTCGGATGCGGTCGCCAGAAACACCGTAATCATTCAGCAACGAACGTCGCGCGTATTCCGATTGGGGAAGGAGCACCTTCGCCTCGTTCAGAAGTGATGCCGCGTATCGATGCTTCAGTCTCGATATACCCCAGAGGCCATTGCTCCGAGGTTTCTGATAGTACGCCCCACCATCTCGTCGAAGTGACGCCGGAGTAACATCCATCGCATCCACACTTGGCACGCGAGATCTGAATTCCCTCAAGAAGAGCGCGGGGAGGATGTGATTGAAGAACGCTGCATCGAAGGAAAGGCCCTTGCGTTCGAGCGCACGCACGCGTTGGCGCGCAACGAGGCCGTACTTGAGCGAGTGATTCTTCGAGATCGGGGGGATATGCGCGATGCGTTCTGGGGGATCCATTTCGATCGGGACCCACGTCGATTGGATTCCCTCGATCCCCTCAATGGTGGAACGCATGTTCCGATACGCTGTTTCCTTGCCCATCATCAGCAACGAAACAAACAGGTACCGAGGTTTCGCATTCCTCGTCAATTGCGATCCTTTCCTGTCAGCACCGTTCGCAGATGTCTCCATTTCAGCATACTCAAGAGCAGGTCTTTCTCAGATTGCTCAAACGTGTTCAAAGCGAGCAACACAGCTCCATAAACGAGCGGGCTCGTGATAATCAGGGCGAACCACGGCACGCCCAATGCAGTCATCCCGAGAAGGAACAATGCCATGGACACACCCGCGACCATGGCCTTGAGAACGACGCGGTAGCGGAATCCGACCAATGTGCCCTTCGCGAGGATAGACATTCCGGCGATCATGATGAAGAGTTCCGTTAGAATTGTGGCTATCGCCGCGCCGACGCCCCCATTGCCTAGTCGCTCCTGGAAGTATGGGATCATTGCGTAGTTCATCCCAATATTGAGGGGGATAGCGGCCAGCGCCAAGAGGGATTGCTGTCCCTGCTTGTTCGATGCAAGCAGGGTTGTCCCGATCATCATATCCGAGAACAGGAAGATGATTCCGAACGAAAACACTCGAAACACGAGGATTGAAGGCTCATAGGCCGGTAATCCATAGAGCAAGCCGATGACGTCATGTGCGAATGTGACGGCCCCGATTGTGACCGGGATACCAATGATAATCATGAACTCCAAGCTGCGTTGCGTGGTCAGGCGATGTGTTTGCGATTCCTTACCATAGAGCCGCGAGAGCACAGGAAAGACGGCGGTCGAGAAGATGTAGGGGAAAAAGTTCAGCACATCGAACAGGCGGTGGGCCCCTCCGTACCATCCAACCACAGCCTCAGATGACATTTTTGATAGCATGACCGCATCGATGCGGTAGTAGATGGAGCCAAAAACAGCGAGGAAAAAATATGGGAGCCCCTCCTTGATCTGCGAAAGCATCCCACTCCAATTGATCTTCGGGAATACCGTCGCAATCCTTTTCGATGCCAATGCGAGCATCACGACATTCAATAGTCCTGCGACGACGGAGATCAGGGCGATCTCGCGCGACTTGGCTCCAAGAAGCAACGCACCAACGCTGACGAAACTCATGAACATCGCCTCGGTGATCGCACCCAC
>JBFYQI010000290.1:0-3162 GCA_041302875.1 Ignavibacteria bacterium | reverse complement strand
TAAGGTATTTCTGGAAATTCCACTTCACCGTTCCAGAAGCGGGGCTTTCCTTGGTCAAATATTGATACAGCGGATGCATGTCCTCCCCCTTCACGCTGATCTTCGAAAACATGTCGAAGGTAACATTGTATGTGGTGGAACAGAATTGCTTGATCTCATCGTCCGAGCCCGGTTCCTGCCATAGGAAGTTGTTGGCCGGGAATCCCAGGATCACGAATCCCTCGTCCTTGTAGCGCTCATACAACTGCTGGAGATCACCATACTGCGGCGTGAACCCGCACTTCGAGGCCACATTGACGATCATCAGGACTTTCCCCTTGTACGACTCCAATGAACGTTCCTCCCCATCGATCGTCTTCATGGTGAACGAGTAGATCACCGGCTTCTGCTCCATTTCCGTTCCCTTCGTTTGCGAATTACTCAGATTCATCAGCACACCGATGAACAGGCCAACAACGATACTCCTCGATAGCGTTCCCATCACATGTTTCTCCTTTTCACGAACAAGTACGAACCACTTATTGCTGCTGCTCCGGAATGATCCACCATGCGATCACATAGCCAATCATCATCGGGAATACCGCCGTCACCACTGCCATCACGACGACCGCAAGCCGGATGACCGTTGGATCGACATCCATGTATTCCCCAATCCCTCCGCAGATCCCTGCGACCTTTCGATTCACGCGCGAGCGAAATAGGCGTTTCATGTGAGCCTCCGGTGTGTGAGTCAATCGTCCGAACGGTCCGGACGCGAACGCATCCGTTTGATGACTGCCCGATGTCGCTTCCGTTCGACGCGCTGCGCCACCGATGATTTGGTGCGCGTTGTCGCCTTCCGACGCCGAACCGGACGAAGCGCCGTCCGAAGAAGCTCCCGCAAGCGTTCAAGGGCGTCTTGTTTGTTCTGCCATTGACTTCGCGAGCGCTGCGCCGTCAGCCGAATCACGCCGTCATCATATCCGTTCTTCTCAAGATACGCGAGGATCACAGCGCGTGTTGCGTGCGGGATCGAAGGCGACTTCGAAACATCGAAGATGAGCTCCACCTTGGATTCCACTTTGTTCACATGCTGCCCGCCCGGGCCACCGCTCCGTGCGGTGCGGAACTCGAGCTCCGGTACCGGAATACTGATCGTCGGATTCAGGACCACTTCACGAACACTCATGGCCCTAGAAGAAGTAGTAGTGAAGCGCCACCTGAGGCAACGGGATCACACGTCCGTCTGAGAAGAACGTGAAGAGTCCTGCGAGTGAAAAATGCAGACCCTCCTGCAGCTGAAACTCGCCGCCGACTCCTAGTCCTAGTCGCGCCGGCCCGGAGACCTCATTGCGGTCCACTCCTTGATAGAAATATCCGGCCCCACTTGCGAAATAGAATCTGGACGCGTTCCCTCGCGCCAGATCGTACTGATACTCGGCGCCGACACTCAGGGACATCTTGTCTGCGGTCTTAATGATACCGAAGACTCCTTGAAGCGAGGACTTCGTTGGAAAGTGCGATCGGAAACTGATCCCGATACCCGAAGCCCATCCTGCAGCGAATCCCAGTCCGTACACCGGCTGTCCCAGTCCTTCCGCTCGTGCGAGGCCGGTCGTGGTCACTTGCGCAGACGAGAGTTGCAGAAGAAGACCTAGCAGAGCAGCAGTGAAAAGCAAACGCATATGCATTCCTTTCAGCAGTCAAATCCATCACAAGATACGACTTTGTCCGCTCGAAAGGAATTCCCGTTCCTCAGAACTCCGCGCTGACGCCGATGGACGGGAGAATTCCGATGCTCGATTCCTGCACCGCACGCTGTTCCCGCTGATTGTAGCGGGGCACATCCACCGGCTTCCTGTTGTAGATATTCTGGATGTCCACATACGTCACAAGCGTCCATGTTCCGAACGACCAGCGGCGATCCACACGAACGTCGAGGCTGTGGTTCGGACGTACGCGCAGAGAATACAGTTCCGCAGGATCCTGGATCCCCCCAGGACCGAACGGTGTGTACGGGCGTCCCGTGACAAAGCGGAATTTCGTGCTCACCTCCCACTTTTCGTTAAAGACGTAGCCGCCCCCCACATTGACGATCCAGCGCTGGTCGTATGCACTCGGCCGGGTGACGCCATCCAAGGCGGTGAATTCTGATTCCGTGTAGCTGATGCTGACCGTTCCATAGCACGGCACTTCCGACAGCTTCTTCTGCACGAGCAATTCGACGCCACGCGCGGCTCCGGACCCCGAGCTTACCAGGGGATCGATGCCGAAGGATGCATACCCTTCCTCCGACCCACCGAACCCGGCACCGGTGTTCGCGAGAACAAGATACGGACGGGTCACGCTTGTCGGGTACTGAAAGTAATTCTTCACATAGCCTTCGAGGGACACCCGTGTATCCGTGCGGATCAGTTGATCGAGTCCAATGATGAAATGGTCCGCCCCTACATGTTGCAGATCCCGATTCGATGGATTCGAGAAGAGCCAGACATACGATGGAGCCTGATAATATCGGCCGACGCTGGCATTCACATTGGCAAACGGAGAGAGAGCGTAGGTGGCCGAGAGACGTGGTGCCACGACCGCCTTCTCGCGAATCTGGTCGAAATAGTATAATCGAACGCCCGCGATGATCCGGGCGGGACCAAATGACTGGGCGATCTGACCATACACAGCGCCTGTGAAACTTGTGCCGCTATTGGCAGCATTCAGCGTCAGCACTTCCCCAAAGCTCGTTGTAAAGAGCGGAAGCCGGATGTCATTCGAAAAAGCGACCCGCTTGCCAATGATGCCGACGGAGAGCTCCGTCCGATCAGCGACGTTCGTGAGAAGATCGGCGCGAAGCGACGTCTCACCCTCCTGTGAAATATTCTTGAAGATGGGATTCAGCAACGAATCATTCTGCAGGAAATCATACTCGACGACCGTTTGGCCCAGCGTGACGTTCAGATACCCCTTGTTCGTGATATGACGCCACGTCGCTCCCCCAACAAACTGGTTCTGGGCATTCGACAGGACACGCGAATTCGAGAAGCGTTGATCCGCCGTAGAATTGAAAAGGCGGACGTTATCGAGCGCCGCTATGCCGAAAATGACGAGTTGGTCTTTCTTTGAGAGGCGGATGTGCGTCTTGCCCAAGAAGTCCCAGTATTCCGGAACGAATCCGAAGCCAGCAGCCCG
>JBFYQI010000288.1:0-6996 GCA_041302875.1 Ignavibacteria bacterium | reverse complement strand
TCCCGATCACTGATTTCAACATGTTCACCCGCCGTAACATCGGTTTTGGCGGAACGATGATCGCCGTTCCCATGCTGCTTCAGCAGTGGGAATGGGTGAACGCGTATGAGAAGGAAAGACCAGTGCTCCCCTGATCACCGTACGGTTGCCTCCCTCAATCTCAGCTTCTCCACGATCCCATCTTTATCACCTTCGCCCCTCCGATCTTCCTTTGTTTCAGTTCCAGCAATGCCCCATTCGCCTCCTCCAATTCGAATTCCTCCGTCCTCGCTTTGATCGGGATCGCAGCCAAGAGTCCAGGATATCAAATATTGATAGTGTGTTTTCGGTTCTTGGACCTTGGTCCTTGGTGTTGTTTGGTTCTTGCGTTCTTGGCATCTTGGTTCTTCACTCTTGGCGTTACTAAGCCAAATGAAGCGCCTTCTTGTAAGCCTCAAGTGTCTTCTCATCGAAGCAGACGATCCGCACTTCTTCGATTCCGTGGAATCGTTCTAGCGCCGCGGTGACCTCCCGGATCGCGATCACAGACGCTCGCTCGACGGGGAATCCGTAAACGCCTGTGCTGATAGAAGGAAAAGCGATCGTCCGGATGCGATGTTCCGAGGCGAGCAGCATGCAATTCCGATAACAGCTTGCAAGCAACTCGTATTCTCGATTCGTCCCTCACTGCCAGATGGGTCCCACCGTATGGATCACATGCTCCGCCGGAAGACGATACCCCTTGGTGATCTTCGCCTTTCCGGTCGCGCATCCATTGAGGGAACGGCATTCGGCGAGCAATTCCGGTCCCGCAGCGCGGTGGATCGCGCCGTCGACACCTCCGCCGCCAAGCAGAGCGTTGTTGGCCGCATTGACGATGGCATCGACATGCTGACGCGTGATATCGCCGAGGATGAGGCTGATGCGGTGCTCAGGCATGCGGAGGCGCCTTCTTGTGCTTCCACCGATGATACACCGCAAACAAACTGTACTGGTCCATGAAGCGCCCCATGCTCCCGCCCATGGCGAGGAAGTTGGCGATCGCTTCCTGTGAAGGGAACATATTGTTCCGCTTCAACTCCAGGATCTGCTTTAGCTCCTTTGCGAGTGAAAGAAAATAGAAACTCACGACAGAGATAGCGTATCCGACATGCCACGGATCGCCCGTTTGCCACCAGAACCAGGGAATCATTAGGAACATCCACAACCATCGGAGAACCAGCAGACTCCCAAGCGTCAGGCCGATCAGCCAGCCGGCGACGTTGGCGACCAGAACCCCCAACCAGTCGATCACCAACAAGCCGCCGAGCATCGGGGATTCGCCGCGCCCTCCCTTGAACCGGTAATACACGGGCCAATTGTGTCCCGCCACCGCCGCCGAGGCGAATAGAAGATGATAGGGCGTGTCCGGTTGCAGCCAGCGGATAGTGAGCACGGGAATCGCGACCTTTGCCATGTCGAAGATCGCGGTGAGACATCCGTACTTCGTCCCTGCGTGAATACGCATCGTCGTCGCGCTGACCGTGTCCATGACAAACGTCGTCGTTGTGCCCGGAACAGGCTCTTCCACCTTTGAAATGTCCTTCTCCGGGATGACTGCCCGCGCGATCAGCCGCGTGAATGAGATGGCGCCGATCAGATAGCCGGCGACGATGCTTCCGAGTGCTGTGAACCAATCCATTGATACGATTTCCTTTCGAGCCGATCGCGTTCAGAATATCGCTTCCACCCCGACGCGCAGGGACATCGGCGGAAGGAATTTTGTGGATTGTCCGTATAGCGGATTGGGATTGATCTGTACTCCGTTCGCGTCGACATTGAAGAAGCGTATCTGTTCGTAGTCGACAGGCGTGCGGTCGCTGGCGATGTGGGTTACGTCAGCCACCAAGCGCACGCGAACGGCGCTGAGATACTCCTCCGGCAGATCGTACGTCAAGCGCATGTTCGCGTCAAAGATCGATGGGGTTCGTCCGGCCGTTCCCCGCTGACGAAGGAAATTATAGTTGAATCCTCCCGCGCGCGAACCGCCAAACTCGCTCAACGGCGTGCCGGATTGCCACACCACAAAGATGCCGCACTTCAACCCAAAATCGAACGCGTACGAAGCGGCTAATTTGAGTACATGGGGACGGTCGTTCGGGAGAAGACCGTCGGCGTTTACCATGTTCTCCGGATAATCGAACGACTTGCTCGCGTTGGGCAGCCGGACCTCGAAGTCAGAATTGAACAGCCCCGGGTAGTTGCCTTCACAACGTGAGAGCACATACGAGAAGAGCAACCAGGGATTCGCGTCGAGCGTCCGGCGGAGCGTGAACTCCAGGCCGGTGTACGTTCGAACAGGAGCGGGATACATTGAGAGCGATCCTCTTCCCGGATTTCCGAGCGAGAAACGCTTCGATCCAAGGGGATCTTCAGCGTCCTCAATGGCATCCGTGAGTGTCCGATAAATGCCTCGCATCCCTCCGACGAATGTCTCGGAGAGCATGCGCTCATAGCCGAGCGAGATCTCGTCAAATCCCTGACCGCGCAGACCGTCAACCTCCGGCTGGATCGAGGAAACCGAGTTCACTAATGGCATGCCCCCCGCCGGATTCGTGCGGGGGTCCTGCGTATAGGCAAAGACCTGCTGTGTCGCACCGGTGATATGATACAGCGTGGATGCATATGTGAGAAGGTCCTGGTAGAACCGTCCGTAGGTGGCCGTGATCTTGTCGGCGTCGTTGCTTCCCGGACGAAGAATGAGTCCCATGCGCGGTTGCCATTGTCCGAGAATGCGCTGTGCGAGCTGACCATCCGATCCATAGATGAATTGCCCGTCCCAACGGAGTCCTGCGTTGAACGACAGCCACTGGGTTACGTCCCACGTGTCCTGCACAAACCCTGAGATCCCACGGTTGACGATCGTTCCATCGGTGTTGTATGCAATGCGCTGATAGAAGAAGGGGCTGAATCGCTGGATCACCGACACGCCGATCAACGCATCGAGCGTGTTTTCCCGATACTCGATCCCTGCTTTTCCCAGGTGCTTTTCCATTTGCAGGGTCCCGCGTATGCTGGCGCCCAGCATTGTGCTTTGGTTATCGACGCGCATCGGATAGCCGCCCGACCATGTTGCGGTTGGGATATCGACGAACAGCGGCTCGTTTTCACCGATCGCGGTTGAAGGCATGAAGCGGTCGTTTCTTCGCATCCAGGAGAGAGAAGACTCAAGGAGCAGCCGGTCGCTAAGGATGTGCGATCCCTTCGCGCGGATCCCGAGGCCTCCTTGCGTCACGCTGCCCAGATACGGATCGGGATTCAGGAATCGTCCCGGTGTCCCGAATTCGCCGAAGGCCTGTCCGACCGCGTCACGCTCCGTTGGATCGCCGGAGAGAGCGATCATCAGTGAATGCTCTTCCGAGATCCGCAACGTCATATTCCCGGAGACGACATGGCTCGTTGAACGATCCGTGTAGAGTCCGAGGCCGGGGACATCGACCTGTTCGGAAAGGATGACCGGGCTGTAAGCGACGAAGAACCAGAGCCGATCGTGGATGATCGGTCCGCCGAGTCCGAACCCGACGTCGTACTGCGCGAAGCTTCCCTTTGAAGGCGCCAGCGTTCCGCCGCGCGCTGTTCCCGTCATATCGTTGTTCGTGTAGTATCCGAACACCCGCCCGGAAAGCTCGTTTCCGCCGGAGTATGTGATGACATTCACAACACCGCCAAGCGTGCTTCGATACTCCGCCTCGTATGCGCCGTTTCTCACTTCAAGTTCGCGGATGATGTTGTACGGAAGACTCGCCCCCGCTAATCCACGGTATGGATCGGAGACATCGACGCCGTCCACGTAATACATGTTCTCCATGCCGGTCGCGCCGGCGACGTTGATGCCGTCGCCCAGGTAGCTTTCATTCGCCTGCGGGAGCAGGGCGATGATGCGGTCATATGTCCGTTGAACAGGAAGAAGACTGAATTCTCCCGGAGAGAGCCTGCTCCCGAGCACCGTCGAACTTGGATCGATCGCCGGTTGCGACGAAGTGACGATGACCTCAGGCATCCGAATGGTCGCATCCCGCAATTGGATCACGCCCGCGTTCGTCGTTGCGCCGAGATGAACACGAACAGCGCGAAGTGTAATGGGTTCGTATGAGATGTGGGAGATGGAGACGGTGTATTCCCCGACCGGAAGTGCCAGGAATCGGAATTCGCCTTGCGCGTTCGTTGATGTCGTTCGCTCCCCCTGGAGATGGGGCGAGCGAGCCGTCAGCAGGATGTTGACGATAGGAATCCCCGCCGTATCGCGTACAATTCCCGCAATGGTTCCCGCTGTCTCCTGTGCGAGCAGGGTTTGGAATGTGATCAATGAGCAACAGCAAGCGCAAAGAAGCCCTCGCCATAGTCGTTGTGTTGACGTACGCATCTGTCCCTCCGTCGGATGATCTGTTGCTATGGATGGTTCAGTTGGTCTGTATCCTCTTCCTTCTTGATGATCCGTATCTCTCCTGTAAAACCGTCTACTGCGATGAGCGATCCGTCCTTCAATCGGCATGCGCCGGGAACGGAGACGACCGCGGGAATGCCATACTCGCGTGCGATGATGGAACTGTGCGAAAGAATTCCGCCCGATTCCGCAACGACCGCGCGTGCGCGGACAAAGAGCGGCGTTAGCCCAACATCGGAAAACGGGATCACCAGCACGTCTCCCGTCTGAAGCTTGTCGTACTCCTGCATTCCGCGGATGACGCGTGCGGGACCGCTTGCGTAGCCTCGTGATGTCGGGATCCCCTGGAGCGATTCCGCATTGTGCTGCTTCAGCGGTGGTGCGATCTCCCCGTAGATGATCTCGGGTACCGCCGCGTCGCGATGCTGCTCCATTTCTTCCCGACGACGGACAGCCAACACAGCGGCCGGTTCCGGCATGGACGTGCCGCGGGCGAGCGATGCGATCTCCTGATGCGTCAGCATGAACAGATCGTCGCGCGATGCGAGAATGCCGTCGCGGACAAACCGCTCGGCCAATGCAAGGAAATATGGTCGAAAGAGGCCGTAGCCGAGGGTATACAGCTCGCCGACTTGTGCGCGATACAGGAGATAGCGCCGCGCCCGGTCAAACAGAACCTTTGCCCACCGGCGCCGAAGTCCGGTGAATGGGAGTTGCTCCAATGTGATCGTCGTGCCTCCGCTTGTCGTCGGTCGCGGTGTGAAGGCTGTGATCATTCGCAGGACCAGTTCCGGCGACTCGCGCCAGGGAACTGCAGAGAAATCGACGCCGATATTACTGAGGTGACCATACCGTTGAATGAACTGCTGGACCGTCGCGCGAAATGCATCACATCCTTCCAGCCGAAGAAAGTCCTCGTACGAGCACTGGCGCAAGGAGGCTTGCATCGCCTCGGGGAGTGCGGCGAATTCTTTGTGTGCACGCGCGATCGCAGCGTTGGGCTCGTATTCCTCGATCCCGGTCAGCCCGCGCGTCAGGTCGAATTGTTCGTAATCGACCCCCGCCTTGTTCAGCAGGCCTTTGAACGCGCGATGATACATCTGCATCATCAGCGGTGTGAGGATGTTGAAGTACGCGGTCCGTTGATTCAGTGCGAATAATTCGTCGATCGCGGTGAGGATGCGTTCTGAAGGAAGCGCATCCGGTGATCTCTGCTGGAACGGCTCGTATGCGCGCCGGGCTTCCTCCACAAATCGCTCGATGTCCGGGTGCAGATGCCATGCATGCCAGGCGAATCGAAGGATGCGGGGGACATGGCGCAAGGTTCGCATCGAGGGCTTGAATCGCGGCTTCTCTGCACCTTCGACCGTGATCCCCATGAGAAGTTCCAGGCTGTCCCGCGGCATTCCCAAGATTTCGAAGATGTCGCCGAACGCACCCATGTTGAAATACGCACGATAATAGAACTGTCGCGCAAGGCTGTTGGGATCGAGCGAATTTGCGCCGATCAATTCCGTCAGGATTCTGACCCAGGCGCCATTGACGAGCGGGATGTTGACCGACCAAATGAGAGGCTTGATCAGGCCGGGTAACATTTCACGCGCCATGCGTTCCGAATAGATGGAGACGTTGCCGAGAGCCGTGATGCGGCGCATCTGAAGCCAGTGCACGCGCGTTCCGTCGTACACCCATTCAAGGTCAACCGGCGTTCCGAATCGCTGTTCGATTGCGCGCGTTCCGTCCACGATCTGACGGATCACTGCCTCGGGGATCGTCTCGACCTGCGGACGCGTCGTCCATCCCCCCCATTTGTTCACCCACCGGTGCGGCGTCAAGCCCTGTTGAACCAACGCGTCGCCGCGTCCCTCGATCGCCTCCACCACCACTTCGTTCAGACCGGTCATCGGGTTGCGGCTGAACGCAACGCCGGAGAACACGGGGGTGATCATGCGCTGTACAATGACGCCGACCGGGATCGGTTGAGATTGTCCCTTCGTCTGCTGATGGTACGATCGGACGCCCTCGCTGCGTGCAGAATCCCAAACCGTCGTGATCGCGGCAAGGATGTCGTCAAGTCCGCGCACGTCAAGAACGGTCGCGAATTGACCTGCGAATGAATGAACGGCGCCGTCTTCGACACTCGCGGAGGAACGAACGGCATATGCCGCAGCGGGGTCGATACGATCGACAAGTCCTGCGCGGAGGCGGGAGAGAAGGTGTGGTTCGTTTCTCTGGTAGGAATCCCAGGCGGCGAAGGTGACACAGCATCCCGGAGGGATGAGAAATCCGCGACGATGAAGGAGACCCAGCGATTCCGCTTTTGCGCCGACGAGCGCTCTGCTGGGTGTGCGCGCAAGATCGACGATCAGGGATGATGACATCTTGCTATTTCCTTGTCAGGTACTAGCGCCGGTTACAGAAAATCGCCTTGTGTTTTGCAAAGACTGTAATTCTGAGTTGTCACCGTGAGCCTGTCGAACGGTGTCGAAGATTGACGCCTAATCCAGGGTCATGCTTCGACAAGACTTCGGCGAGCCCTCGGCCTGAGCTCGGGCCGATGGCTCAGTCGAGCCGCTCAGCATGACCATTCGCCT
>JBFYQI010000260.1:0-4082 GCA_041302875.1 Ignavibacteria bacterium | reverse complement strand
ACGAAGGTCCAGATGCCATCGGGGACGATCAAGCCCGAAGACCATCCGTTCGCGGCGGGTTGGTCGTTCCAGTTGTAGCGCAATTCTCCGGCGCTCGTAAGGAAGAGCCCAGCGGCGGTGTTCTTCGCCTTGCTGATGAGAATGCCCGCGCCTTCGTTGGGCGTTCCGTTTCGTTTGATCCACGCGGTCATCGTCAGGGTGTTCGTGTTGAGATAGAGCGGGGCGATCGCGACATGATCGTCAACACCGTCGAACAGCACGCTCTTGTTCAGCGGTCCAGTCAACGAGTAGGCGCGCATCTCGACATTCTTCACGCCACCGCTTCCGGACGGGGTCGTCACGTTCCCTCGGACGGAACCGTCGGCCGGGGCGAACCCATAATTGGTCAGGCTGAGCACGACCGTGTTATCCTTGACCACATCCAGGACATATCGATGGATCTTTCCCGGTATCACCGTCTCATCATTCTTCTCCACCTGGTTGGAGTACACGCCGTCAAGCCGCACACCGTCGCGATAGAGTCGGAGCTCATTTTCATAGCCGGTCGGGAAGTCGGTCCAGTTCACGACGATCCTTCCTTCGTAGACTCCATCAGACGCGTTCAGGAATGCGGCGCGGCCAAAGCGGTCGTCCGAGTCGGCGCTGAAGAGCCCTGAGCCGGAATTGTATGACCGCACAACGTACTTGTACCGGACTCCCGGCGTGATCGCGGAATCCAGGTATGATTTCTGCGACGCAGGGATCATCGTCAACAGGCTGTCGTCGCGGAAGATCTGGTAATGCGTTGCATAGTCGGAAACGCAGGTCCATCCGAGGCGGATGTAGCCGATCGTCGTATCCTCCGAAACGGAGAAGTTCTCCGGTCGGTGATAGGCGGCGGTGCTTTGCCACTTCTGTTCGATCCCGGAATTGCCGTACGAAGAAGTGTACGTCGCTACACCCCAATTCGCACCATGGGCCGGCGTCGTATTCACGGTATAGGACGTCGCGTACGTTGTCGCGATCTGAACACCATTTTCATATACGCGGTAGTATGTGGTGAGATCGCTGGCGTTGGTCCAGCTCATCTGGATCGATTTGTCGCTGTTCGTCGAATTCGTCACCTGAAGATTGCCAGGCTTTCGAATCGCGGATGTGGAGCCCGTGTACGTCGGCTGCCAGTAGTCATGGAGCAACGCACCGTCCCAGCAATGCCGAACGAGCTTGTATGTGTAGGACTTCGACGGTCCGACAATATCAGTGTACGTTGTCGTCCATCCATAGCCGAAGCCGGTCGATGGGTATGTGTTATGATAGATCTGGACGTTATTCCGATACAGCGTTACCTCAATGAACGTGCCCCAAAGGTACTGCTGATAGACCGTCCAATTCAGCGAAACCCTGTATTCGGATGTCCCTTGAGTGGCTGTGAACGTCTCGCCGAGCCCTGCCACGTTTCCCAGGATGGTCGTATCGATCGGTCCGACCTGTACGATCTCGACTGTAGGCGCCTGAAGGCTCGCCTCTTGTGCGAATGCAGGAGATGCGAGAGGAATGAGGATGAGCAGCAGGAGCGGGAAGGACCAAGGACGGCGTTTCATGGGAAGCCTCCTCCAAGGGGAATGGACGGGAATGGGGAGATCATCCTCTGCCGGAAACAGCGAAGCCTCTGTCAGCAGCGCCAACGGAGGCTTCGTTCCACTTCACAATCCTTCCCGCGAGAAATCTCAGTTGCGCGCCGTATGGGGTTTGGGGTAGGGGATGCTATCAATATGCACTTCCCAGATTCCAAATACAACCAAGGCGCACAGAATACGAACCGCGTTGGAAGCCGGTTCCGACCCCGGTTCCGTCCCGGGTTCCAACCCGGGACCGACTTGAGTATTTTGGAAGTGCCCGATCCTGGATCACATTTCGTCGTGACGATTTCCCTAGCAAGAGAAGCGAAGAACGCTATTTTAATGCGGTTCGCATCGATTACAATCAGAGGGGGTCGGTCATGCCGAGACGCAAGGTCGCATTTGCAAAAGGGGAGCGGTATCACATCTTCAACCGCAGCAACAATTCCATCAAGATCTTTCTACATCCGGAGGATTTTCATTATTTCCTGAAGCTCTTCAGGACGTTTGTTTCGTCAGCAGCCACTCGGATTCACTCGTTCACACTCCTGCCGAATCATTTTCACTTTTCACTCAGCCTACTTGATACCATTGATGTTTCGTCAGCAATGAGAGAACTTCAAGCAAAATATGCACGGTTCTTCAACAAGAAGTATCGTCGGCGGAATCATGTCTTCGGCACGAGATTCAAAGCAGTCCTTATCGAGTCAACAGAGTACTTCGATTATCTTAGTCGCTACATTCACCGGAATGCAGTTGAAGCCAATCTGGTGAAGAATCCGGAGGATTGGCAGTATTCAAGTTCCCGTGCATACCTTGCGCATACTCCAAACGCGGATGACCCTTTTGGATTTGAAATCTGTTCAAGCGAAACGTTGAGCCGTTTCCATTCTGTCGAATCCTACAGGAGCTTCGTTGATTCTGACTGGGAGCGGAACCCTTGGCAGTTGGTGAATGGAATCTGGCTGCCGACGCGGGGATGATCCCGGGCTCGACCCCGGGTGTAACCCGGGTTCCGTCCCGGGTTCCGTCCCGGGTTCAACCTTGAAATCCTGGCCTACCGCTTCTCATACGGCGGCTGCTTCGGCATCGCCGGCGGATTCGCCTTCACTGCCTTCATCACCTCCTGTATCCCACGCTCCAGCTGCGGATCAATCCCCTTCGCAAGCTGCGTGGGATCTTCCTTGACTTCGATGTCCGGATCGACGCCGTGCCCTTCCTTGAACCACGTGCCGTCCGGATTATACATGCGGAAGGTCGGTACCGTGACGTTGCCGCCGTCAATCAACGTCGGAGCACCGGTGATGCCGATGAGCCCTCCCCATGTCCGCGTGCCGATCAACGGACCCAACCCCGCCTTCCGGAAATAGTCCGGGAACGCGTCGCCCCCCGAACCGCTCCATCCGTTGATGAGCATCGCCTTTGCACCAAAATGCGCGACCGGCGGCCATTGCCAGTTCTTTCCGTCGCGGACCGCCCAAAACGCCAGCGGCTTTCGGTTCAGCAATTCGATGAAACGGTCAGGGATCTGCCCGCCGCTGTTCCAGCGCTCATCAATGATCAATCCCTCCTTCGTGAACTGCGCCGTGAATTGGCGCACGAGTTCATTCTGCCCGTCAATTCCAGTCGAGGGCACATACACGTAGCCAACTTTGCCGTTTGTCGCCTCGTCAACGCGCTTGCGATTCGACTCGATCCAGGCAAGATGCCGCAGCCTCGTCTCATCGTCCAGCAATTGCACGATGACCTTGCGCGCGCCGTCGTATTGCGGCTTGTTGTTCACGGTCAACTCAACGGTCCTCTCGGACAGACCGACAAACGCCGCCCACGGCGATTTGCTGATATCCATCGCCTCTCCGTTCACGGCGAGGACATAGTCTCCTTCGCTCACCTTCACTCCCGAAGCAGACAGCGGAGCCCGCACTTCGGTATCCCACGGCGCACCGCGGATGATCTTCTTGATGCGATATGCTCCGTTCGCCAACTCCCAATCAACGCCAAGATATCCGAAAGCGCGCGTCTCTCCTTCCTCGACATCCCCGCCGCCGCGATACGTATGCGACGCGTTTAGTTCGGCGATCAACTCGCCAATGACGAAGTTCACGTCCCAACGCGTGACGGCGTGCTCCAACATCTTGCCGTATCGCTCTTTCATCGCCTTCCAATCGACGCCGTGCATGTTCGGATCGTAGAAGAAATCACGCTCGATTCGCCAGACATCGTTGAAGATCTGCCGCCATTCAGCTTTCGGATCCACGGTCATCTCAAGCTGAGCGGTGGGGACCTTCTTGTCCAGCTTCTGGTTCTCTGCAATGTCGACGACCGAGTAACTTCCCGATTTGCCGACAAGGGCCTTCTTCCCATCTGCTGCGACATCGAATCGATCTACATCGTCGACGATGGTTTTTTCTTCGCGCTTGTCCAGATCGTAGAACATCAGCGGGCGTTTCTTGTCCGCCGAACCCGCGTTCGGAATGCGATGGT
>JBFYQI010000254.1:0-8851 GCA_041302875.1 Ignavibacteria bacterium | reverse complement strand
GTTGCTGGCTGATCCCTTCCGCGATGGTGCTATCGGGGGACAGCCAGAAAAACGTCCGCGGCGGCGCATTCGGCTTCAGCTGGTTCGGATACTCCTGAACGCAACCCGCCAACGCCAGGAAGATGGCCGCAAACGCACCGACCGCCTTCCACGCCATATGTGTCATGGTTCCGCTCACAAGTTACCTTGAACTCCTTCCGACTCCTTGCTTCATCCTCGTTACTTACTACTCCCTACTCATCCCTCACTTCACAAACATCATTCTCTTCACAAGCGCTTGCATACCGCTCTGCACGCGATAGAAGTAGACACCACTGGAGAGACGACGCGCATCGAACCGAACGGTAAATTCACCGGCGGGTTGATGCTGATTCACGAGCGTCGCGACTTCCTGTCCCAGGATATTGAACACTTTCAGCGAAACAAAGCCCGGAGTCACGATTCGATACCGAATATCGGTGCTCGGATTGAACGGATTCGGATAGTTCTGTGCGAGCGAGAACTGCTCCGGCAATGCTGCCGGCTCATCCGTGACGCCAACCGTAAATGTGCCGAAATCGCCGTCGCCTCGCGGAACGAACTTGTACCGGTTGAAGGAGAAGTACACCACTCCCTGCACCCAACTGAACGTGTCGCCGACATGGATCAGCGTCTTGCCGTTCATTGTGTCGCCTGGCACGTTGGAGTACCGGCTCATTCCGTCGCGACGGACCAGCACCGGGCCGGATCCATCATCCAACAGATATTCCGTCTGATCTGCGAACGTCGGATAGACGTCGACGACAGTGACGTTGTTGAAACGCACGACGATCCCTTCCCAAGGCTCTGCGATCGCATCACCATTCGCAGCGTTCGCTCCGAACATGGCGGTTTGCATGTCCATGATCATCGGCTGAGCGTTCGCCGTCGAGTGCACAACCATCGGCGATTGCACGTTGATCAGCTTGGTGACGTTGTTGTCTTCCGTGACCGATCCGGTGACCGTGACGCTGTCGCCTTTGCGAAGACCCGCCAGCACGGAATCAGGACCTGTGATCCAAATGCCGCTCCATGGCGTATGCCCTGCCTGGATGTACCACGGGGTCGTACCGTTCGAATTCAGGTTCAGGTCTGACGTATCCGCGGTGACAATGCCGGTCAGGCTGACGGTCGCTCCGAGATACCCGGTCCGGCCATTCGGATAGGGCGTGTACTGGATGTCCTGAATGACCAGCGGCCGACTAAGCGACGTGAAGAAGAAGAAACCCTTCGACGTATCGGCGGCACTCGCACCAGTCGCTGAATTGGCGCTCGTGCTTGTGTTTCCGGCAGTGTCGGTCGCGACGATGTAGTACTTCACGAACGCACCGTCCGCGAACGGACCGATCGCCTTCACGTACGTCGAATCCGCCGAAGAACCCTGCATAGTGTCGGCAACAAACGGGCCATTATTCACGCTCGTATAAAGAACAACAGACTCCAACGGCTGACCCCCGGCCTGTTGGTAGGCGCGAACGGAAACCTGCGGCGTATCCACGGGTGTCACGACGACCGGGTTGCGACGATGCGTGCTAACACCCGGAAGGATCTCACCAAGGACAAGATCACCTGGGAAGACCGGGGCGATCCGATACCCACGTACTGCTTCTTGTCCGCTGTTCGTGGTAATATACCCGCGCACCGTGTCGACGCGCTGGAACTGTTTGGGCAACGCGTACGTCGATGTCGGATCGCGGTGCGCTCGAAGTGTGAACCACTCTGAGGCATCCAACGTTGAGATCTCATTGCCATAGGCATCGACCATACTGAACGTCCCGTTCGTCTGACTCACATAGCCGGTAACAGTCAGATCGGTCAATTCAACGTACGCCCCTTCGAACGGTTCGCCGGCCGACCATTTCGTCTTGCCGCCGGGATAGATCCCTTCGTAGAAGTCCTGGACTTCCTTCGTCAGGGGAGCTGGCAACGGCGTGCCGATATCGATCACCTGGAATCCCGCACCAATGGGAACGAACTGCGTGTAGCTGTTCATGTTCCCGGATGGGAATTCATCCACATATCCACGGAGACGAACGACGTCGCCTTGCTGGAGGTTCAAGAAGTTCTGCCCATATAATGATGCAGTGTCGCCGGAAAAACCTACTCGAACCATGAGATAGGACCATTCGTCCTGGCCCGCCTCCGGATCGCGAAGGATCAGTGTCCATCCTGAGCCCGTGAAGGTGATCACCTTGGGCGGAACAATCACCTGCGCAACAACCTCGATCGTCTCGCGGACAGCGGGGGGAATGGGATAGAAGTCCGAGGTCTGCAGGGTCCAGCGCGCATTGTTGCTGTTCTGCAGTGCATCGCAAGCGAGTAGCGAGTCCAATGGTACACGCTGAATGTCTCGGATGCTGACGGTTCGATACTGTGCTTGCGCGTCGAGGGCAAACAGGACCAGCACAAGGGCGGTAAGCAATCGTTTCATGACGGATTCCTTCTTCAATACACGTTATTTGATAACAACGAACTTGCCCGTCTTCACATCGCCCCCGTCCAGATTCTTCACCGCAAAGAGATACAACCCGCTCGCTAGTGCCTGGTCGTTTTTCGTAATGAGATCCCATGCGTGCTCGCCGCCGGAGAACGTCGGTTGCTGGGTTCGGTCCCCAAAACGGTTGAACCACTCGATATCGTTTCCCGCGTTGTCCGCATCATGGTGAAGTTCCGCGACAACATCGCCGGCGATCGTGTAAATGGTGATGACCGCACGCGCCGGGAGATTCGCGAAGTAGATCTTTCGCGCCCGCTCGCCGGTGCCGTCCCAATACGCCTTCGCGTAGTAGGGATTGGGATAGACGAAAACCTCCCTATTCGGATCGGACGTTGCCGGCGTTCCCGCCACCGCGCGCACGATCGATTGGGCACTCTCGAGACTCGTGAGATTGTTCGCCAGGTCACCGCGATCGAATGCCGAGACTCCGTACAGATACTGCCATCCGTTCAGATGCGTCACATTCGCATTCGCGGGCGGGAACCGATACCAGTACTCGGCGAGCGAGCCGTCCGCGAGTGTGTCTCCGGGGAATGTGCGGGGTTGTGCAAGCCGGATCGCGTCAAATCCGGTGTTGTATCCGATGCTGTTGTCCGCTCTGTCGAATTCACCCGCCAGTGCCACGCTGAGGAGGAAATTTTCATTCGAGAGAAAATCCGCGCCCGGCTTCGAACGATAGATCCGATAGCCTTCGAAGTCGAGCAATCCGGAGATCGGATCGCGTGATTCTTCCGCCGACAAGCGATCCCAATACACGGCAATGTTCTCATTTGCGACCTCCACCCGGACGCGCGGCCTCGCCGGCGGCGTGGGAAGCACATACCGTGTCAGCAGTCCGTCTCCGCCGTACAACAACCCCCCCGGTCCGCGGCTGACAATGTCCTCGCCAGGATCGAGCCGGTTGTTCCCGTTGATGTCTTCTCCGCTGTACGTCTGCTGTGCCCACTGAAGATGCGCGTTGAGCGTCCGACGCTGTTCGACCTGGTCGAGTCGCTCAAGGTCGGAACCATCCTTCTTCGCGCACACGACCGCGAAAACGACTTGCAGCGTCTCCGCGGGCGCAAGGGTGTGAAAAGGGCCGGTTGAAAGCATCGTGGTATAGTTGCCGGCCGCCAAACGCAGCGCGTCGATGTTCCCTTGCGGCAACGACTGCGTCATGCGCGTATACCGGCTCAGATAACGGTCCGAATTGTAGTCGTCGGTCGGCGAGAAATACGCCTGCGTCCCTGAACTGCTACGGAAACGCCATGCGTTGAAGAACGTCCGCTGATACAATTGCGCCAGGGAATCCACCGCCTCCGGGAATGGCGTGGTCCCCAGAAGTGCGATCCCGACATAGCTGTCGGCGGGGATGCTCCCGGGGGAGGGTTGGAACTCGAAGGTATACATCATCCGGCGCAATGAATCGTAGCCGTTGCCACCGTAATCAAAGTAACCGGTGGTCCCGGGACGGACGAAGTTCGTGTTCCTGACGACGTTGTTTGCCCAAAAGCCGAGATAGACATCGTCGAGGGTGTCCGGCGATGCGTTGACAATGGTGTAACTCAGGATGATGAAGTACTCGGCGAAGGGATAGTTCCAGGCGAACGCTTCCTGTCGAATATCGATACCGAGCGGCTGGTGATTCCAGATGGAGTCCCCGCTGGCGGGCACGCGTGTTCGGCGGTCGGAGTAATCCGCGACAAGATCCTGGTGACTGATGGCGGAGACGTCGAAATACCGGGAATCTGAGAGTGAGGAACGCAGCAGCATCCGTTCGCCGGGAGCTGTCGTGTATTCGTACCCTTCGCCCGATGAACCGGAACGATCGGTCACTCCTGTGCTCACCGCAGCCACGATGCCCGTGCGATTCCGTGGCTTTCCGCCGACCCAGAGTCCCCCCTGGTACATGTGCTCAATTCTGGATCCCTTGGGGTATTCGCAGGAGGGTTGGTTCGGCCAATAGCGGTTGCGCGTCCCAACAGTGCCGAAATTCGTGATGGTTAAGGCGAGATTTCCGACATTCGTGTAGTACGAATCCTCGTCGTCGGCGATCTTCGGCAGGACCTGTGCATCCGCACGAAAAAGGAAGAGCAGACATGCTGCCGCGAACGATGCGCGACGTAGAACCACGTGCAACACTCCGCTTCTGAGGGGGGATAGAGCTGTTTATCGTAAACGTGAGCTAGAATATGGAGGAAGTTTCGGCCAGATTCAACCCTCAGGGAAGGCTCGAGACCTGGGACCGTGAGGGGATATTCAGCACCTGGCCGACAAGGATGCGACTTGTCCGGAGGCCGTTCTTTTGCTTGAGAGCTGTCACTTCGACGCCATATTGCCTGGCAATGTCATACAACGTCTCCCCTTTCGCCACCCGGTGTGTTGGGGAGAAGATCCCGGACCCGCGTGATTCGACGTTTCCTGTTGAGGACTTCGATGAAGGAACGGTCGTGGCACGCTCGACCGGCTTGTCGTAGATACTGAGCGTTTGCCCCGCGACGATGCGCGATGTGCGCAGATTATTCCACTTCTTGAGATCACTGACCGAGACCTCGTACATCTTCGCAATGGCCTCCAAGGTCTGCCCCGGCTCGATCCGATGCTGGATCCATTCTTGTGTGAACATCTTTGATGTGGATTTACTGCTCTTCGGAGTTGGAGCAGTCTCGACGGCCGCGCCTTTCACCATCGCTTGTTTTTCCGCGAAGCTCATCCCCTCGATCCGCTTCATTTGAGCGGCTTTGGAATCCGGCACGTAGATCGATAACGCCTGCCCCGTTCGGATGTGGCTCCCGTAGGCGATGTCGTTCCAGTTTCGGATATCGCTTGCCCGGACACCGTACCACTCCGCAATATGACCGATCGTATCTCCCTGTTTCACTCGATAGACGAGCCGAGTCCGTCCTTTGGGGGCTACCGGCTCGCTGCTCGGACGCCCTGACGAACGGGTCTGATCCATCTTCGAAACATACGATTTGACCTTGCCAACGCTCATCCCCTTCGCGTTGGGCGAATAATTGAACGGCACCTTCGCGCGATTATCTGCGTAGTCACGCGGTATGGGGATGGCCAACGCGGTACCGATCGACAAGCGACGCTCGTTTCGGATGTTGTTTACATCTTTGATGAGTCCAACGCTCATGTCGTATTTCCGTGCGATGGCACCGAGGGTCTCCCCCTTGCGCACCGTGTGGATCGCCCAATCCCGCTTCTGTTCAGGCTTGACACTCGCAAAGGCAACGGAGAATGTATCAAGACGTCCCGGGGGGATGCGCAGTCTGTAGCCCGTGACACCTGGAGGCGTGCACCAGCGGAGAAGTTCCGGGTTGAGCGCCTTCAGTGTGTCGACCGTCGTGAGGGCGCAGGAGGCAAGGACGCGCAAATCGATGCAGTCGTCGATCTCAACAACCTCGTATGCGAGCGAATCCGCCGGTTCGATCCCTGTGAACCCATGCCGTTCGGGATCGAGAACGATGCGTGCCACCGCGATATACTGGGGGATGTAATTGCGCGTCTGGCGAGGGAGATGCTTTCGCATTTCCCAGAAATCGGTCGAGCCGCTCCGCCGAATCGCTCGGAAGATGCGACCAGGTCCGGCGTTGTATGCACCAAGGACGAGGTTCCAATCTCCCAGCTCGGCGTAGAGATCTTTCAGATGCCGGGCAGCCGCACGCGTCGACTTCTCGAAATCGCGCCGCTCGTCGTACCACCAGTTCGAACGGAGTCCATACATCGACCCGGTCCCCTTCATGAACTGCCACAGTCCGACGGCGCGAGCCCATGAATGCGCGTCCGTCCGCAATCCGCTTTCAGGCATGGAAAGGATCACGAGTTCCTCCGGCACGCCTTCTTCGCGGAAGATCCGCTTCATCATCGGAAAGTAACGTCCGGAAAGATGGAGCCACCGCTCGATGTGGACGCGCCCTTTTCCCATGAAGAAGGAAAGCGTTCGTTCCACAGATTCATTCATCGGCAGCGGAACCTGCGTCCCCTTGATCTCCATTTCAGGAACTGTCACAGAGGCGGTGTCACCCTCCTCGACCTCAATGCTCAGCTTTTCCCGTAAGGCGTACAACGACGCATACGGGCCGAGGTTGTCGATCGCGGCAATGTGTCGCTCATAATCCTCGACCACGCTGCTGCTCAGATCCACGAACTCTTTGCTGCTGTCGATGTTTGCAACATCGCTCAGGTCATTGAGGATCTGGATCGCGGCCTCAAACTCGATTTCCGAGGTTGCGGAGTCGCCGGCTTCCTGCGCGGCGAGTGCATTCAAGTAATGCTGGCGGGCGGACTCAAGGTTCTGCAGAATCAGGCCCGAATCGTCGGTTGTCGTGTCTGTGACGGCGCCATTCCCGTTCTGGTTCGGCGGGATCGAGTCGATTAAGGTCGTTGTCGCGGATGATTGCGTGGATGGCAGAACAGGGGCTTCCGTGATTGGAGCGCTTGAGGAGGAAGAAGCAGGGGCAACGGATGGAGAGGGGGCACTCTTGGATGCTGACGAGTCCATTGTGGACCTCAGAGATTGCTCGCTGGAGCAACCCAGAAGGAATGCGAATGCCAGAATCGTCAGCACGGCTCGTGTTCTCAATTCACACCTCACTTCTCATCGTTCCGAGAAACCCCGTCAACCCTTTCATAATACGCATCTTAGGTGACTTATTCAAGGAAGGATATCAAACGGAACACGCAACCGCTTAAAATCGAATGGAATAGCGATCGGTGCCGATCGTTAAAGCGGGATGTTCCCGTGCTTCTTCTTCGGATTCGAGTCCACCTTGTTCTCGAAGAATTGAAGAGCACGGATGAGTTTCGGCCTCGTTTCGTGGGGAATGATGACTTCGTCGACAAAACCCCGCTCGGCGGCGATGTACGGATTTGCGAACTTCTCCGTGTACTCGTTGATCTTCATGTCCAGCGCTTTCTCTTTGTCTTCCGCGCTTTCGATCTCCTTCCTGAAGATGATCTCAACGGCGCCTTTTGGCCCCATGACCGCGATCTCGGCTGTCGGCCATGCGTAGTTGACGTCTCCACGGATATGCTTTGAATTCATCACGCAATACGCTCCCCCGTATGACTTCCTCGTGATGATCGTGATCTTTGGGACGGTCGCTTCGCAGAAGGCATACAACAATTTCGCCCCATGTTTGATCAAGCCACGCCATTCCTGATCGGTCCCCGGAAGGAATCCCGGCACATCCTCAAAGATGATGAGAGGGATGTTGAACGCATCACAGAATCGGACGAAGCGCGCACCCTTCAGTGACGATTCGATGTCGAGCACGCCGGCCAACACTTCCGGCTGATTGGCCACGATCCCGACAGCGTATCCGCCGATCCGGGCAAACCCGACGACGAGGTTCGCCGCGTAGTATTCCTGGACCTCGTAGAATGTCCCCTGGTCAACGATCCGGCTGATGACCTCCTTGATGTCGTATGGCTTGTTTGGATTTTCCGGGACGAGAGCATCGAGCTCCATGTCCTTGCGGTCATGTGGGTCACGCGTCGGAACGAATGGAGGATCTTCCGCATTGTTCAGCGGCAGATATGTCAGCAGTGTCTTGATCCCTTCGAGACATTGCATCTCGTTCTCAACCGCGAAGTGGCACACGCCGCTCTTTGTGGCGTGGGTGATCGCTCCGCCCAGGTCTTCGAACGTCACGTCCTCGTGTGTCACCGTCTTGACGACGTTTGGGCCCGTCACAAACATGTAACTCGAACCCTTGACCATATAGATGAAATCCGTGATCGCGGGAGAATACACCGCTCCCCCGGCACACGGTCCCATGATGGCGGAGATCTGAGGGACAACACCCGACGCCATGGTGTTCCGGAGAAAGATGTCGGCGTAACCACCCAGCGAAACGACTCCCTCCTGAATGCGAGCCCCTCCCGAATCGTTCAGCCCGATGACCGGGACACCGTTCTTCATTGCATGGTCGAGGATCATGCAGATCTTCTCCGCATGGCTCTCCGATAATGAACCGCCGAACACGGTGAAATCCTGGCTGTACACGACAACCGGCCGTCCTCCGATCGTCCCGCGGCCGGTCACGACGCCGTCGCCCAGATAGCGGTGCTTCTCCAATCCGAAATCGCGCGACCGATGGTGAATGAACATACCGATCTCCTCGAAACTTCCTTCATCCAGGAGGAGTTCGACCCGTTCGCGGGCAGTGAGCTTCCCTTTGCGGTGCTGATCATCGACGCGTGATTGACCGCCCCCCACCTTCGCCTTCTCGCGCAAGTGTCTTAGATGCCGGATGCGTTCGGTGCCCATGTGCATTTTGCCTTTCTGAAGCCGTTGCGGTCATTCGATTCACACGACCAGAAGCGCGACGAGCGCTCCTGTCGCCG
>JBFYQI010000244.1:0-9925 GCA_041302875.1 Ignavibacteria bacterium | reverse complement strand
ATCGAGCAGGAACTTCGTGAACGGAAAGCGACGGAACAGGACCTTGGCGACAAACTCAAACGACTCCGCCTGCTCCGCGACCTCGGGCTCGCGTACGCACAGCATCTCGATCTGAAAGAATTGTGCCAACGGGTGTACGCGGCCGTGCCGCAATATACCGGTATTGACCGCGCGAGCATTCTCTTCTTCGACCCCTCCCGCAATGCGCTCTTGGGCGACGGGTTCTTTGGGATCTATCGGCCCGACGTGGGAACGACGCTCGAATCACAACCGATCGACATGAGTGTGTCCGGACTTTGCTTCCGGAGCGGCAAGTCGGTACTGATAAACGATTGCAGCACGACCAACATCATCCCGCAACGGTTTGTTGAACAATTGCGGCTGAAATCCGTGCTTGCAGTTCCCATCGTCATGAAGGATCGCCCGCTTGGTGTCTTGCGCATCGACGATACGAAGCGTGCCAATCGGTTCTCCGAAACCGATGTGGAGTTCTTCGAGATGGTTGCCGATCAGTTGGCGGTGGCCATCGAGAACTTCCATTTGTTCGAGAACCAGACGAGAACGGCGAAGGCGCTCGCGGAGAGCGAAAAACGCTACCGTGGATTGATCGACAATGCCGTCCAGTTGATCGCCGAGGTGGACGAAGCCGGAACAATGATTTTCGCAAATCCGAGCCATGAATTCGTTTTGGGCTTTTCCGCCTCTTCTCTGGTAGGCAAGACCGTGCAGGAATTCATACATCCGGAAGACCTGGCCGAGGCAACGGTTGCGTTGCGGGATCTGAAGCGCAGCGCCCGATTCCGGTTCCGACATGCGGACGGGAGTTGGCGTTGGCTAGAGGCCTCCGGACAGCGGTTCGAATCCTCGGAAGGGATCCGCTATGTGATTGTCTCGACGGATATCTCGGAACAGATCCGGAACGAACAGACGAAGCGCGACTTGGAGGAGCAGCTGCTTCAGTCGCAGAAACTGGAAGCCATTGGAACGCTTGCAGGAGGCATTGCCCACGATTTCAATAACATCCTCGCGTCGATGTTCGGGAACATCGAACTCGCGAAGATGAAGGTCCAATCGGGGAAACCGATCGATGTCTATCTTGATCGGCTCCTGGAAGCATCGGAACGGGCACGGGACCTCGTCAAGCAGATCCTCGCGTTCAGCCGCAAACAAGAGCTCGAACGGAAACCGATCTCCTTGAACCAGACGGTCCATGAAGCCCTCAATCTCATGCGGGCATCACTTTCGAAGACGATCGAGATCGTGGAGGAGATTCCTCGTGATGAGTTGCGCATTCGCGGCGACGCAACGCAGATCCATCAGGTCGTCATCAACCTCTGCACGAATGCCGCACACGCGATGAAGGAGAATCAGGGAACGATCACCGTTCGCATCGAATCGATGGAGGTCGACGAGTTGAAAAGCCGGCAGATTCCCGGCATCAGCCCGGGGCGCTATTTCTGTCTCACCGTCCGGGACACCGGGCACGGGATGGACGGGCTGATGCTGCGACGCATTTTCGAACCATTCTTCACGACGAAGGCACTAGGGAAAGGGACAGGACTCGGCCTGTCGATGGTGCATGGCATCGTCAGTCAACATGACGGGGGAATCGCGGTTGAGAGCGAACCGGGGAAGGGAACATCCTTCTCCATCTATCTCCCCCCGTGTGCGGATGAGTCCATGGCCGCGACGGCATCCGCGGGAGCGCCGCCACGCGGCTCGGGAGAATGGATCTTGCTGCTCGATGATGAAGCGGAGTTGAATGAGGTGCTTTCAGACCTGTTGATGACGGGGGGATACATGGTGACGGGAGTGACCGATGGAGAGCAGGCGTTGCGGGAGCTTCGTGCCAATCCGAAGAAGTTCTCTGCGGTCGTCACCGACTACATGATGCCGCGGATGAATGGGTTGACGATAGCGTCTCTTGCGCGTGACATCCGACCCGACATCCCGATCGTCCTGCTCACCGGCCACGGAGAATCGGCTGAACTTGAACGCCGTACGAACCTCCCGATCGATGCGCTGCTGCTCAAGCCGGTCACGCACCGGTCGCTGATGGAAACCCTCGCAGCCGTCCTCCAATCACGCAGCGCAGGGAAGTGAGCATCCATTCCCACTCGCCCCCATTTCTATCTTAGCATATCCTTCTCTTCCCTCTGCGTGCTCTCTGTTCTCTTTGCGTGCTTTGCGTGACATTCTCTTCCCTACCGCCCCTTCCGCGCTGCCAGCTCCGCGATCTGCACCGCGTTCGTCGCCGCCCCTTTCCTAAGATTGTCCGCGACGATCCACAGATTCAATCCGTGGTCCACGCTCGGATCGCGCCTGATCCTTCCGACAAACACCTCGTCCCGGCCGTCTGAGTGGATCGGCATGGGATACTCGCGACGCGCCGGCTCGTCCACAACGACAACCCCTGGCGAGGCGTGGAGGAGATGTCGGATCTCGTCGATGTCGATCGGACCGTCGAACTCGATCGCGACCGATTCACTGTGTCCTCCGGTGACGGGAACCCGAACGCATGTTGCCGACACCCGAATGGATGGATCATTCATGATCTTCACTGTTTCCCGCATCATCTTCTGCTCTTCCTTTGTCGAGCCATCCTCGAGGAATTCGTCGATCTGGGGAATGAGATTGAAGGCGATCGGGTGCGGGAATTTGCCCACCTTCTTCTTCCCGCCGTTCTTCACTTCGTCGTGAAGCTGTTCCACACCTCGTTGACCCGCCCCCGTCACGGACTGATAGGTCGCGACAACGACCCGGCGAATGCAGTATCGGTCATGGAGCGGCTTGAGGACCATCACCATCTGGATGGTCGAGCAGTTCGGATTCGCAATGATGCCCGGCGTTAGCGACACGAGATGGCCGTTCACCTCCGGAACCACCAGCGGGACATCCGGGTCCATCCGAAACGCACTGCTGTTGTCGATGACGAGGGCGCCGGCATCGGCGGCGGTCGGACCGTACTGCCTGCTGACGCTCGCCCCCGCTGAAAAAAGCGCGATCTGCGGCGAGGAAGAACGGAGGGATTCTTCGGTGAGCGCTTGCACGGGGAATGACCGTCCGCCGAAATCGACCGTGCTCCCCGCGGAACGCGCGGAGGCGAATGGCAGGAGACGGCGCACAGGGAACCGGCGCTCCTGAAGCACGGAGATCATGGTTCGACCGACGAGACCGGTCGCTCCGACGACCGCGACGTCAAAACCGTCTTGTTGCGTATGATGTTGGGTTGTCATGCGTGGTCCTGTCCAGTGAGAAACTCGCGAACGAGACGAGAGAGCTGTTCGAATTCAATAAGGAACGCATCGTGACCATGCGGTGAATGGATCTCCGCGTAGGTGCTGTTCGGCAGAGCGTCGGCGATCTCCCGTTGCTCGGCTGCAGGATAGAGGATATCGCTGTCAACGCCGATGCAAAGAGCCGGAATGCGGATTCTTGCGATGACCTCCTGCCATGTGCCGCGTCCCGCTCCGACATCGTGCAGATCCATCGCACGCGTGATGTAGAGATACGCGTTGGCGTCAAACCGGCAGACTAGTTTCTCTCCTTGGTAGCGAAGATAGCTCTCCACTTGGAACTGCCTGTCCAGCAGTCCTTTGAACCCAGCCGACGGCGGTGTTCCGTTCACCTGGTCGCGGCCGAACCGCTGTTGGAACGAGCGGTCGCTTCGATAGGAGACCATTGCGATCTGCCGGGCGAGCGAGAGTCCTCGTTCCGGTTGTCCTTGATCGTAGTAGTCACCACCGCGCCAGTCGGGATCGTTCATTATTGCCTGCCGGCCGATATCGTCGAGGCCGATGCACCATGGCGAATGCCGCGCCGCAGTGGCGATCGGTATGATCGACTGGAGCATCTCGGGATACATCGCCGCCCATTCGAGTACTTGCATGCCGCCCAGGGAACCACCGATCGCTGTGACGAGACGGCGAATTCCTATGTGGTCGACCAGCATCCGTTGAACGCGAACCATATCGCGCACTGTCACGGTGGGGAAGGCAAGGCCGAATGGTTTTCCCGTCGCCGGGTCGATCGAGCTCGGGCCGGTCGATCCATAGCAGCTCCCGAGGATGTTCGAACAGACGACGAAGTACTTGTTCGTATCAAGTCCGTGTCCCGGGCCGATGAAGGCATCCCACCACCCAGCATTCGATCCGGCCGCGTGGGCACTGCCGGTGAGGGCATGGCAGACGAGGATCGCGTTGTCGCCGGCCGCGTTCAGCGTGCCGTACGTCTCGTAGGCGACGTCGACTCGATTCAATGTGCCGCCGAGTTCCAGCTGCAGCGGTTGGCCGGGGGTTGTCGCGGTGACCGTCTGCGTTTCCGCGCGCGTTGGAACGTTCTTCATGCCTGCGATGCTTTCAATGCGATGTCAAAGTCTTCGATGATGTCGTCGATGTGCTCGATGCCGACGGATACGCGGATCATCTCCGAAGTGACGCCGGACTGCCGCTGCTCCTCATCGGAGAGCTGCTGATGCGTCGTTGATGCCGGATGGATGACGAGCGTCTTTGCATCGCCGACATTCGCCAGCAGACTCGCTAGCTTGACGCTGTTGACGAACCGCTTTCCGGCCTCGCGTCCTCCCTTCACCCCGAAGACCACCATCGACCCGAATTGACCATTTTTCAGATACTGCTTCGCGCGCGCATGGAACGGATTGTCCGTCTTCCCCGGATAGGACACCCAATCGACCGCAGGATGAGCCGAGAGCCACCGGGCAAGCGCCGCGGCATTCGAGCAATGACGCTCAACTCGCAGAGACAGCGTCTCCAGTCCCTGCAGAAGCAGAAAGGCATTGAACGGACTCATACAGGGACCGAGATCGCGCAGTCCTTCCACCCGCGCCCGAATGATGAAGGCGATGTTCCCGAAAGGGCTTTGAGCGCCAAAGGTGTCCCAGAACCGAAGTCCGTGGTATCCGGGGCTTGGCTCGGTGAACACGGGAAACTTCCCGTTGCCCCAATTGAATTTCCCCGCATCGACGATGACGCCGCCGATGGACGTTCCGTGGCCTCCGATCCATTTCGTTGCGGAGGCGGTGACGATGTCTGCTCCCCATTCGATCGGACGGGCAAGCGCGCCGCATGCGCCGAAGGTGTTGTCCACCACCAACGGGATGCCATGTTCGTGTGCGACTTCCGCGATCGCCTTGATGTCCGGGATGTTCAGACGCGGATTGCCGATCGTTTCGATATAAACGGCTTTTGTCTTGTCGTCGATCGCGGTTCTGAAGGATTTGGGATCATCATCGGCGACGAATTTCGTTTGGATGCCGAGCCGGGGAAACGCGACCTTGAATTGATTATACGTGCCGCCGTAGAGGTTGCTCGTGGATACGATGTTCTCACCGGCGAGGACGAAGGTGGAGATTGCGAGGAACTGCGCCGCCTGACCGGATGCCGCTGCCAATGCTGCCACGCCGCCTTCGAGCGCGGCCACCCGCTCTTCAAACACCGCGGTGGTCGGATTCATGATGCGAGTGTAGATGTTCCCGAATTGCTTCAGGTCGAAGAGTGCGGCGGCATGGTCTGCCGAGTCGAACGTGTACGACGAGGTCTGATAGATGGGAACGGCGCGCGCATGTGTGGCCGTATCCGGCGTGTGACCGGCATGCAGTTGCAGCGTTTCAAACCGAAGGGAACGGCCGGGGATCATGAGACTCCTCCACAAGTGTCAGGTGGTCCAGAGTGGAGGAGCTGTGCCGGGAGGAAACGAAAAAACCTCATCCGGCTGAAGGGAACCGAATGAGGTTGCAGGGACAACGTTCGCCTGTCAACGTCACCGATCCATCTTCATCCCGTTCGCACGAGATCAGAAGTTAGCACCAGACGAGCGCGAAGCTCCGGTTGCTGTGGCATCATCGGGTCTGTCCCTCCGCCACTCTGGATGAATTGGTTACTTGTAATATAGCAAACCGACGGAATGATGCAAGAGTTCCGTGACGGTATCGGTCATTCGTTTGGGTTCCATCGCTCCGTTGACTTTGCCTCCATTTTTCGCTTTCTTTATGAAATTCGTTCTTTCAGTATCAGTTCGTATCGTTTCACTTCCCAGTTCCCCGCTTCCGTGTTGCCTCGTTTCCACGGAGAGATGGCCGAGTGGCTGAAGGCACAGGTTTGCTAAACCTGCATAGTGGGTAACCGCTATCGAGGGTTCGAATCCCTCTCTCTCCGCGATAAGGCGTTCCAAAGACCGGAACGCCTTTTCCTTTTCCCCGCATCGCGTCCATCCTCTCCATCCAGCTGTTGTATATTCCACAATTTACAATATCCTGAATGCGCCGTAAGGCGGTATCCGGCCAGAAATGACAGATTCGATCCCCGAAACGAGGTGGTACAAAGATCGCGGAAGGTACATCTTTGGTCCAATTGAGGAGAGGAGCCGGGATGAGGCATCGTCTATTGCTTATGTCACTGAGTCTGCTTGTTGTGTCTGGTGGGGTACTTGCTCAAACGGTGGATTTGCGTTTCGTTGTCGCCTCCTTCGATGGAACGAACTACGATGTAACGGCCGAGATAAAGGCGAATGCATCCACATTTACCTTGGGTGTTTCGACGTTCGCGTTCACATACGATAGCTCTGCTCTCACCCTCTCTAGCACTTCGACCCCCTTGAACTACAGCGACGGCAGCTACTCGACTCAGAGCTTGACCGTCCTGCCTCCCAATGCTTCGATCTTCGTCTTCTTGAAATTCATGCAGCCCGGATCAGTCGTGCCGCTGACGTGGACCTCTCTCGCCACGCTTCATTTCACCGTGAAGAATCCTGCCGGTCAATCCAGCCTTGCTTGGAACGGGACGACGACCGTCATCTTCTCGAGTAGCGGCTCGACGATCACGGAAAATCAACTGCTTGGTCTTAACACAAATCCGCTTCCCGTCGAGCTCACAAGATTCAACGCATCAGCGTTGGAGAGCGGCGTTCAGCTTGAATGGAACACCGCCACAGAAACGCAAAACTTCGGCTTTGATGTTGAACGAAAATTTGGCTCAAGCGATTGGACGAAGATCGGCTTCGTCTCTGGTCACGGCACGTCGGCGACTCCGCATGACTATTCGTACGTCGACAACGGCGTGGTTTCTGGAGAGATGTCGTATCGATTGAAGCAAATCGATGTTGCGGGAACCTTCGAGTATTCCGAGGTAGTCACTGTCGACATCAAGAACCTCACCGCGGCGGTGCTTGAGCAGAACTATCCCAATCCGTTCAATCCTTCGACGACCATTCATTACAGGGTAAGGCAAGCGGGGAACATTCGTTTGGCGATCGTCGATCTGCTTGGAAGGGATGTTACGGAACTCGTGAGCGGGTACCAGGAAGCGGGAACCTACGCGGTCCAGTTCAATGGAACGAACCTAGCGACCGGCACATACATTTGCCGGATGCAAACGCCGCAGGGCATTCAAACAAGGAAGCTCTTGCTGAAGAAGTGAAGAAAGGTTCTCCTCACCGACTCCCGACCACTGACGACTGATCACTGGCTGCTGATCACTGACCACTGACCACTGGCTACTGATTACTGACCACTGCCTACTGCTTCTTCACCTTCTCCCACGTATCCTTCAACGTGACGGTCCGGTTGAAGACGGGCGAGCCGGGTTTCGAATCCTTTGCATCCACGCAGAAGTAGCCCATACGTTCGAACTGGAACCGATCTCCGGGCTTCGCTTGACCGAGCATCGGCTCGAGCTTGCAATTCTTCAGGACTTGAAGCGAGTTCGGGTTCAGGTTGTCGAGAAATGTCTTTCCTTCCTCAAAGACGTTCGCATCCTCTTTGATGAACAGGCGATCATACAGACGAACTTCGGCATTCACCGCATGCGCGGCCGAGACCCAATGGATCGTCGCCTTCACCTTCCGGTTCGCCGTCGGCAGTCCGCTCTTGGACGTCGGGTCGTATGTGCAGTGCAGCTCGACAATGTTCCCGTTCTCATCCTTCACGACCTTTTCGCACTTGATGATGTACGCGTAGCGGAGACGAACCTCCGTTCCCGGCGACAGACGGTAGTACTTCGGCGGAGGGACCTCCATAAAATCTTCCTGCTCGATGTAGATCTCCCGCGAGAATGGGACCATCCGTGAGCCGGCTGATTCGTCTTCAGGGTTGTTGACCGCCGGCAACTCCTCGACGATCCCTTCAGGGGAATTCGTGATGATGACCTTAATCGGATTCAGGACCGCCATCGCACGGCGGGCGTTCTTATTCAGGTCCTCCCGAATGCTCCATTCGAGCATCGCCACGTCGATGAGACTGTCCTTCTTCGAAACCCCAATGCGGTCGCAGAAGACCCGGATCGATTCCGCCGTGTAGCCGCGCCGCCGGAATCCGGCAATGGTCGGCATGCGGGGATCGTCCCAGCCGCTGACGTGCTTTTCGTTCACCAGCTGCAGCAACCGGCGTTTGCTGAGGACGGTGTATGTGAGATTCAGCCGCGCGAATTCGATCTGTTGCGGGTGATACACCCGGAGTTCGTCGAGGAACCAGTCGTACAGCGGACGGTGATTCTCGAATTCCAGCGTACAGATGGAGTGAGTGATCCGCTCGATAGAATCCTCCAGCCCGTGCGCCCAATCGTAGGTCGGATAAACGCACCATGCGTCCCCCTGGCGATGATGGTGTTCATGCACGATCCGGTACATGATGGGATCGCGCAAGTTGATGTTGGAGGATGCCATGTCGATCTTCGCGCGGAGCGTCTTTGTCCCGTCCGGGAACTCTCCCTTTCGCATCCGGTCGAGGAGGTCAAGGTTCTCCTCGATACTGCGGTTCCGGTTCGGGCTCTCTTTGCCCGGCTCCGTCAGCGTCCCGCGCGTCGCTCGGATCTCGTCCGCGGAAAGGTCGCAGACGTAGGCTTTCCCTTCCTTCACGAGTTGGACCGCCCAGTCGTACATCTGTTGGAAATAGTCGGAGGCGTAGTACACACGCCCCTTCAGATCACCCGCGAGCCATTCCACATCGGCGATGATCGAATCAACGTATTCCTGTTCCTCCTTCTCGGGGTTCGTGTCGTCGAACCGGAGATTACACATGCCGCCGGCGTTTTCGTTGGCGATGCCGAAGTTGAGGTGGATCGACTTCGCGTGTCCGATGTGGAGATAGCCGTTTGGTTCGGGAGGGAAGCGGGTCTGCACGCGTCCCTCATACTTGTTCGTGCGGAGATCCTCAGCGATGATGTCGCGAATGAAATCGTTTTTCTCAGGCGTAGACATGGTTTCTTCTTCTCTTGATTGAATAAAACCAAACTACAAAAAACTGCCCCCAGATTCAAAGAAGCATCCATTACCTTGCTTTTCGTCCCATCTCCCAGTATCTTGATACCGAATTCTGAAGCGTTTCGCATGACGAGACGCTTTTTTTGTATTCTCCTATCTGCGTTGTGGAATGTCGACTCGCGTTCGCGTTCGGTTTGCCCCCAGTCCCACCGGTTATCTCCATGTCGGCGGTCTTCGCACCGCACTCTACAATTATCTCTTCGCGAAGCGGAACAACGGCGTGTTCGTCCTCCGCATCGAGGACACCGACCAGTCGCGGAAGGTGGAAGGGGCGGTCGAAAACCTCATCCGCACGCTTGATTGGGCGGGTATTCATTTTGATGAAGGACCCGGACGAGATGCGAATTACGGACCGTACGTCCAATCGCAGCGGCTGACCATCTATCGGGATCATGCGCACCAACTCATCCGGAAGGGAAACGCGTACTATTGCTTCTGCACGCCGGAACGCCTGGAGGAATTGCGCAAGCAGCAGGCGGTGGAAGGCAAGGGGCAGGCGTACGATCGCCATTGCCGCGCACTCGATCCGGCGGAGTCGGAGAAACGAGCAGCATCCGGTGAACGTCATGTTGTGCGTATGAAGATCCCGGAATCCGGTGAGCTTACAATGCGCGATGTCATCCGGGGCGAAGTGACCTTCAAGTACGATGTG
>JBFYQI010000240.1:0-2932 GCA_041302875.1 Ignavibacteria bacterium | reverse complement strand
CCCGCTCAAGCTGTCTCTGCGCATACGGGATGTGCGTTCCCGTCAGAATCACCTGAGAGATATTCGGCTCGCTCCCGATCCACGCAGAGAGATCCTTCGTCCGAAGCGGGCGGTCCGCGCGGGTGTTCAACACGATCACGACCGAGCCGTCGACCTTCGCAACGCCGCGCCAATGCCGGATGAAGTCGGACGCGGACGGAGCATCGTTGACGGCGAATCCGTTGATAAATCGGAGAGCGCGTCCGTTGACGGTCAGAGGATACTCCTCGCGACCCTGACGCAGGATTTCCTGACGAATCCCTTCAAGAGCGACCTTCCGCTGGATACCGCACGCTTCGCAGACCGCAAGTGCAAGTGCGACATTGATCAGCAGGGTTCCCTCCGGCAGGCTGAGATCCTGAACATCTTCTCCGCGAACAGGGATGAGACGACTTCGTCGCGCATTCGTGTAACGCCGGATGACGGCAAGATGATCCGCCTCCGCTGTTACCACGACAGCCTTCTCAGGAATGGCCGCGCACATCGCTTCCGCCTGTTCCTCGATCGTTCGTCCCATTTCCTCCTGATGGTCGTTCCGGATATTGGTGAGGACATAGACATGAGGTCGCAGGATATGCCGTTCAAGTTGCTGGTATTCCGGGAGGATGGACATGCACTCGAGCACGAGCACATCTGCGCCGGTCGATGCGGCCCGGCGGACCATGGAGAGCTGTTCCTGCACGCGGGCGGGTCCGCGGCGGCGCAGAAGGGATTCTTCCCCCGCAGGGAGGATCAACGTCGGACGAACGCCGGTGATCTTGGCGAACGGCCGACGACCGCCTGCACGCAATCCGGCGGCGATGTATCGCACCACACTCGATTTCCCTCGCGTGCCGTTAACGTGGATGCGGAGGGGAATTTGCCTCCTGCAGCGGCGAAGCAGGAGGGTTTCCAGGAGAAGCAGACTGAGGATGAGGGCGAGGAGAAAGAAGGGGAGGAGCATGATTTGCTGGGTGGAACAATTAGGTCGTCCCGGGAAGCCTTCCCGGGACGACCTTAATGTGTATCCCAATAACCGCTCTACGTTCACTCGAAGCGCGAAAATTCAAGGATTCTCATGATGTCGGTTTGAGTATTATTGGGTCACACCGAGGACTGTTCCCGGGTATGTTCCCGGGTTAACCTAAACCTAATACCCAATCGCCACGCCTCCGCGCCTCGGATCAGCGGAGCCAAACAGCTTGCCGGTCTTCGAATCGACAAGAATCAACTGTGCTCCGCCAAAAAAGAGGTCATAATCGCCATACACCCGAAGTGCATGTCCCTTCTTGCGGAGTCCGTCCTGAACGTCTATTGAGATCCGCGACTCCAGATGCAGATAATCGTCGTTCTTCTGGCAGAAAAAGCGCGCCGCCTTGTTCGCCTCTCCGGCGTCCATCCCGTAATCGATGACATTCACGATCAGTTCGATGATGGTCGACTGAATTCGTGCCGCACCTGGCGATCCGACGGACAGGAACGGCTTGTCATCCTTCATCACGATCGTCGGTGCGATGGAGCTGCGGGGTTGTCGGTTCGGTCCGATACTGTTGATCGCCAGGCTCGTCGAGAAATTCGCCATCCCGCAATTCAACAGGACCCCTTCAACGGTCAATCCTGATCCGAAGAATGTGCCAAGCGTCTGCGTCAACGTGACGACGTTACCCCCGTTGTCGATGACAGAAAGGTGCGTCGTGTGTCCCCCCTCCATCGAAACCTCCGACGAACTCCCTTGCAGCCGCACGTTGCGGCGAACCGGGCTCGCGTCGGATGCATATGCGTGGCGCCGTGCCGGCTTCTGGATCAACGCTGCTTCCTGCTCGATCTCCGGTCCTTCCTCCTGAATCGCCTTTTCTTTCTTCGTCTCCGCTTCCTTCTTTGCCGGAACCTTCTTCTTCGCACCCCACCGGTCGAACAGTTCGTCCGTCTTGCGCGTCATCCGGCCCGTTCCCTCATGATCCTCGTCATCGATCTCAAATCGCTCCTCGGTTCCGGTCGCGGTTCGCGCTGTGCGCGCAGGCGCGGCAGATTCAAACGGAGTCGGGTTCCCTGCTTTCGTCTTCCGATACTCCTTCGGGTCGGCCATCGCACGGTTGATGTCATTGTAGCGGACTTCCGCATAGGCTTTGGACGTCAAACCCCGGATGGGAATCGAACCGAAACGCGGGTCATCGAGAAACGCCGTCCGGTCCGCGTAGACGCGGCGCATGGTCTCCGCCATAACATGCAGCGCATCCGCCGATGTCGCGTAGTGTCCAAGCGACGAAAGATCCTCCCGCTCGAGCATGTTGAGCCCCTGGATGATCGTGACGCCGGATTGCGGCGCGGACGCAGAGATGACATCGTAGCCGCGGTAGGTTCCGCGAACGGGTTCGGAAACGATCGCTTGATAGGAAGCGAGGTCTTCCGGCGTCAACATTCCCCCGTGCTGCTGCACGGCCGATGCGATCGCCTGAGCAATGGATCCTTTGTAGAATCCGTCGCTCCCCTGTTCCGCGATGGCCTTCAGCGTTCGCGCCAATTCGGGTTGCCGAAGCGTGTCACCTTCCATCAGCGGGAATCCATCCCTCAAATAGAGCGACGCTGTTGTCTCATGCTTCTGCAGGAAGTCGACGTTGTCCAGGATGATCTGCGATAACGTCTGGTCGATGGGGAATCCCTGCTCCGCGTAGCGGATGGCTGGCTCCATCACCACCGCCATTGGCAACGTCCCATACTGCTTAAGCGCGAGGGTCAATCCAGCGACGGTGCCCGGAACGAGCGCAGCTTTCGCAGAACGGCTGTCGGTGCGCGGATTGTAACCGATCTCATTCACGCGAGCGGACGCCTGCACATAATAATTGATATAGACCGACCTCTTCTCTGCCGCCAGGTAGAGGAGCATCCCTCCGCCTCCGCCGATCCCTGAGCCATC
>JBFYQI010000205.1:0-5195 GCA_041302875.1 Ignavibacteria bacterium | reverse complement strand
GGGAACGCGAGGATGAGGAATGTGCGGACTATTTGAGAAGTCATAGTGCGTGTTCGTGATGATCTAGATCATGCCTGTTCCCGCTACGCGCAGATCCGCCGGGATCTTCACGGAAGCATTCCCCCTGCAGCTCTCGCAGAGCACGAGCCGCGTTGGGAGCTTGATGTGCTGCGGTTTGAAATGGTCCGCCTGACGAATATTCTCCAACGTGAGCTCAAATGCGCGACGGCCAAGTTCAGCCGCCGGTTGCTCGACATAACTGAGCGGCGTTGCCAGGAAGCGGTTTACCAGACTGTTGCCGAAGCCGACGAGGTCAACATCGTCCGGAATGCGAACGCCGAGGTCCTTTGCCGCACGCATGATCCCCAACGCCACCGGGAACGTCGCTGCGAGGACGAACTCGGGCCGTTCGGGCGCTTCCATCAGCTTGATGAAGCCGCGATATCCATCCTCTTCACCAAAACCACCAAAGACGGTCCATTCGGGACGGAGTTCGAGGCCGCTCTCCAGGATGACCTGGCGGAATCCGGAATAGCGTGCCGCGCCGATGTTGATATGCTGATAACCGCCGACATGGGCGAGCTTCCGATATCCCACGCGGATGGCATGTTCCGTCGCCAATCGAGCCCCTCCTTCGTCATCGACGACGACTGTGTTGAATCCTTCGACGGCGGGAACGCGGTCCATGAACGTGAGCGGAACCCCCATATCCTTGACGCGCTTGAAATCGGTCTGGTCTGTCGTCTGCTCGGAGACCGAGACGATCAGCCCGTCGACGCGCATGGAGAGCATCGACTGGATGTGTTTCCATTCCCGCTCGGAGTTCTCCTGCGAGACGGTGAGGATGATCTCATAGTTCTGTTCGAACGCGGCATCATAGATCGCCTCGATCACCGCGGCGAAGAAGAAGTGTGCGATCTTCGGAACGATAACGCCGATAGTATTCGAGCGCCGCGAGGAGAGATTCCGCGCCATGTAGTTCGGAACATACCCGAGTTCCCGCGCCGCTTTCTTGATCTTCTTCACGGTTTCAACCGAGATGTCCGGGTGACCGCGCAAGGCCTTGGACACTGTCACCTTCGAAACCGAAACTTTCGCGGCAATGTCGTCCAACGTGACCTGATTCTTTTTCATGATAGGTGAGTTTCCCGTCTTGTAACTTTATCGATTACTTTACGATAGGTAATTTTCGTTTTAAATTCGGGGCGGGGATATTCCCCCCTACTCGAGCAGCCAACCGACAAGGTTCTTCGCAGCCTTCAAATTCTCGAAATCCCTGGGCAGCCTTCTCCAATCGATGTATTCATTATAGAGCCATGGATCGCCGATCGCCAAAACGCGCCCCTTTCCCAATGGTGCGACCGCGATGAAGACCCGCTGTTCCTCTTCCAGAATCGCCACCGCAGGCGGTTCGACTTCAATGGAGCAGGCCTCCTTCATGTAGATCTTCCGGAGTTCTCGAAACAGCGGATGGTCGGGGAGTTCCATGAATGCGCCGGTCTCGTACTCCTTCCCAACCACCCGATGGTGGCTGTCTTCATTGAACCGGATCCCAAATCGTCCAGACAGCGCGTTGAAGTGCTCAAACTCCGAGTTCCCCTTGTCGTTCGACATGAGAAGCAGCGTCCCCCCGTCCTTCACCCACGACGCGATCTCGTCCCCATTCTCTGTCGAAATGTAGTTCGGTTCTTTCGTTTCGGCCGGCGTGTCAGGGTCGACGATGATATAGATGTCGGAACGATCGAGCGTTTCAACCGTTGGGGCAGATGTCAGCGTTTCTATGTTGGCACCGCGCTCCACGAAGAGCCTTCCGAGCTCTGAGAAGCCGGAGTTCGTCGTGTCCTCCCAGACGTAATGGTAGCGCTCAAGCGAATCCTTCCCTTTTCGCCATTCGTTGTTGAAGTAATAGTCGAGCGTCACTGTCTTTCCAACCTCCTTCGCCTCACCTTCTGACACTTCACGCAATTCCGATGCAAGTGGTACTTCGGACATCCGGAGGGCCGATGCGACCAGCGAGGCCATCGTGTATGCCCCACGTGCGCGGAAATGTGTGTTGTCCTCTTTCCCTTTCGGAAAACGAGATGAAACGCCAGGCGCAACGTGCAGGAAGAACTCCTTCGAGCCTTCGGTTCCTGCGGCTTGAACGACTTCCCTGCTCGCCTTCTCCAGATCGAGCAGCAATACATTTTCCTCGAACGCGACTTCGCGGACAACCAAGGGATACTCAGCATGCGTGTCGACGAGCGCCCCATCTTTGTCAAACTTCCTCCGCACGATCGGCGTGAGCAATACCGGTGAGGCGTTCCGAGCCTTCGTTTCGTGAATCATCCGTATGAGGTTTGCCCGATAATCCGTCCGGGCGGCAGCAAATCGCTTCGGATCCTCCGCCTTGCCGTCGTTGTGACCGAATTGGATGAAGACATATTCTCCCGGTTTCAGTTCTTCCAGGACGGATTGCCAGCGTCCTTCGTCGATAAAGCTCTTCGTGCTCCGTCCATTCCTCGCATGGTTCCGGATGACGACCCCTTCCTTGAAGAACATCCCAAGCAATTGCCCCCATCCGCGCTCAGGATTGCCGATGGCCGGCTTGTCCGCCATCGTCGAATCTCCGACAAGATGGATCGTCGGTTGCGGGACCCTCGCGGGGGCTGCTCCCAGCAGGAGTAGCAGCAAGAGCATCGCAAATCTCTGTCCGGCCCAGCTCATTTCGATCCCTTTCTCGCGGGCTCCAGGACGTTCTCGTTCGGCGCCCATCGCTGCTGCCATTTCGGATATTTCGTGCGAAGAAGATTCATCGGCCAATCGCCGAGCCATCCGTAGTGATTCCGGCGTTCGTAGGAGAGCTCGGACATGTCGTACCGTGTGATCCCGTCGCGGTCGCAGAAGAAGACCTCATCGTCATCCTTCTCGTAGAATCGTCCCCACAGATCCGGCGCCGTCATGTCGGCCACCACGATCTTGTTCCAGCCTCTCGGCGCGGCAGAGTCTCTCACGACCGTCTCACGAATTCCCCGAACGCGAGCCCGGTCGAACCATCTCACCGCCGATTGGAAGGCATCGACGATCTGCGGTTCCGGTTTCTTGATCCGCATGAGGAACTCGACGATCCCGACCGATTCCTTTCCGCTCAAGGACGGGAGTTCGTACGCACGCGCCTTTGCTGGGACGAATGTCTTCTCATCATGTTGCGCACACCAGGCCGTGAGCGTGTCTCCGCGCCGATACTGACAAGCGAGGATGCACTCTATCCCTTTCTGAATGGAGACGCGAAGCCTCTGCTTCATCCCTTCAGAAACGCATTGTCCTTCGATCTTTCCGTGCACGATATCGAAGAAGAGATCGAGGACGCTCGCCATCGCATCGTCATTGAATGTGATGTGCGTATAGTACCCCTGCATCATCGGATAGTACTGCGGCCATCCGCCGTTCTTGTATTGTGCGGCGAGCAGATACTCCAACCCCCGTTGCACCGCACTGGCATACCGCTCGGAACCTGTCTTCGCGGCGACGCGGGCCAGATACCGGATCTGCGAGTGAGTCGCACCGTTGTCGATGGTCGCACCGATCTCGTCCCGCATCTGATCGAGATGTTCCCGCTGCTCGGGCGTCACTGGCTTCACCAGCTCCACATTCTTCGGCCACCCGCCGCTGGTCCGCTGATACAGCAACACATTCTCGGCGATGCGAACCGCTTCAGCGGAAGCGTACCATTCCCCCGGTTGGTCGAGACACTTCTCCCAATCTGCACGTCCAGTCGATGGATCGTCAGATTGCGAAGCGCTTCGAGTGGGGAGAAATACAATTCCGATCAAAGAAAGTATGAGGATCGAGCACTTGGACATGAGCACAGTTGGTTATTGGATGTTCGCTATTACAGACCAAGTTCCACGGCGGCCATTATAAATGGACCTACCGCTTTAAAATCGTTCGTCCTTCTCTTTTCGCTGATGTAATACTCGTAGCTGCCGTCTCGATACGGATTCCCCCCGAGGCCTGCTCCCTGGCAGGCGTCATGCAGGTTCACCATCCCCTCCGCATCCACGGTGACGAACTGCTTGACCATCCCGTCAAAGGACTCCTGGGCAATGCCTCGATACGATTCATCCAACAATTCAAGTCGCACCCCCTTGGCCATTGCATACACGAACATCGCCGTCCCCGACGACTCAAGATAATTCCCCTCGCGCGTACCCTGATCGAGCACCTGATACCACGTCTTCGAACGCTCGTCTCGAACAGACATCACCGCCGGAATCAGCCGCCGGAGTATTTCAACCAGTTCCTGACGGCGCGGATGCTGCACCGGATACAGGTCCAGCACGTCCACAAGAGCCATGGCATACCAACCGATCGCGCGGCTCCAGAAGTGGCGGGACTTCCCGGTCGCCGGATCGCACCACCGTTGCGATTTGCTTTCATCCCACGCATGGTAGAGCAGGCCGGTCTTCTCGTCGCGCGAATGACGTTCCATCCACACGAACTGATTCACGATATCTTCGAGAGCGGCGCTGTCTACGGCCTTCAATGCATAGCGCAGATAGAAGGGTTGTCCCATGTACAGGCCGTCGAGCCACATTTGGTACGGATAGATCTTCTTGTGCCAAAAGCCCCCCTCGTTCGTCCGCGGATGATTCGCCAATTGCGTGCGCAACTGATCCGCTGCGACCCGGTACCGCTCCTGCTTCGTCCGCTCATGCATGAAGAGCAGCGCGCGTCCCATCGGAATGAGATCGATGTTGAACGACTCGTAGTCATACGTCTTGATCGACCCGTCGGGCTGGATGAACGTATCGAGGATGTGCTGGATGTATGCGGCATACCGCTCGTCGCGCGTCGATTCATGGAGTTGACGCAATGCCTCGTACATCACCCCCTGCTCATAATTCCATTTCTGCTTCGTTCCCGGATATTCAATCGATTCCGGCTGTCGCACCATGAAGGATTCCGCCATCCGGACCCCCCATGTGCCTTCGGTCGGGATCTGAATACCGGCTTCGTTCGATGTCGACCGGCCGGATGTGCCGCATCCTCCGAGGATGATCAATGCAACGAAGGTCAACGCAATTGAACCGAGGCGCATTATCGAATCTCCATGCTATTCAAATTTGACCGCATTGTTCTTCACTTCTTTTCCAGCGCTCAGGACCTTCTTGGCGCTCCGTGTGTCGGTCCGCGTGAACACGACATTCTCCGTC
>JBFYQI010000204.1:0-3437 GCA_041302875.1 Ignavibacteria bacterium | reverse complement strand
GGTCGTGCGAGAGGATGGAGAAGAGCTTGTCCTTCTCCGCGTTCAGATCCCCGAGCGCTTTGCGCGCATCTTCGAGCGCCTGGAGATACTGCTGGAGCTTGTGCTCCATCGCCTTGCGCGCCGTGATGTCCTCCAGGATCCCTTCGAAGCCGATCACCGTTCCTTCGTGGTCGACGACGGCGCGCGAATGCTCGATGACGGTGATGATCTTTCCGTTCTTTCTGCGCAGCTGGATCTCCGCATTCGTGAGATAGCCGCGCAGCTTGATCGCCTCGATGACGGTCTGGCGGTCCTCCGCGTGGACATAAATGTCGCGCGCGACATCGCGCTCCGCGAGCTCCAGCATGTTCTCATAGCCCAGCAGGCGCAGGAGGGCACGGTTGCAGTTGACGATGCGGCCGTCGACTGTGCTCTCGAACATCGGCTGAACGGAATTGGCGAAGAGACGGCGATACTTCGACTCGCTGTCAACGAGCGCCTTCTGCATCAGCTGTTGCGCGGAGATGTCGCGGAACTGCGCGAGCATGAGCGGGCGCCCTTCCTCGGCTTCGACAAACGAGGTGACGACCTCGACCTCCAACGACTTCTTGGACCACAACCGGTAGGATTTCTCGTAGCGCGTGCGGATGTTCCCGCTCTTGAACTTGATCTCGTATGAACGGGCGAGCTGGTTCAGGTCTTCTTCGGGGGCGTAAATGACGGTGAAGTGTTTTCCCACAAGCGCATCTTCGCTCATCCCCACCAATCGGCAAAATGACTGATTGACCGCGATCATCGTGCCGTTCTCGTCGGTCAGACGCATCCCTTCATTCGAGTTCTGCCAGATCGAAAAGAAGACCCGCCCCGCATCCCGTTGGATCCCCTCAGGGAGGCGCCGGTAGCTTTCCTGGAAAAGACCGGGGCGCGCCGTCGACCGGGAGGACGGCGCGGACAGCGGTAGAATGGGCGTCTTTAGTGGATTTTCCATGCTCTTGACGGTGAACCTTCCCTACACAACAACAATCAGACCTCTGAGAAAACAACCCTGCCATCGAAGTATCGGCACATGAGTCGAAATCTTCGATGCAATTTCTACAAATGTTCGATCACGCGCTCGTCGGTCCGCTTCAGCCGGCGATACACTTCCACGGCGATGATGGCCCCCAGAACCATCAATGTCACTGCGAGCACCGACAGTGCGACGTTGCCGTCTGGGATGTACATCCATACGAGTTGATAGAAGAGCGCCCCCTCCGTTGTGAGCAGCATGAACACTCCCGGCCAAAGCGTATAGTGGGTCGGGCGCTTATGGCCGAAGAGATACGCGGTCCCCACCAGCAACGACAACGCCGCGATGAGCTGGTTGGCTGCACCGAACGCCGGCCAGAGGATCCTCCAATTATTCCCCAGCGTCAGGAAATATGCAACGACAAGGCCCAGGGCTGTGGCGACGTACCGATTGTCGAGCAGCGCGATCTTCTGTCCGACTGTTTCCGTCACGATGTAGCGCGAGAGGCGCGCGCAGGTGTCGAGCGTGGTCAGAATGAAGGCGTTCAACATCAACACACCGAAGGCGATCCCGTACACGAGCGGAATGCCGAGGCTTTCCATCGCGCGTCCGATGGCCGTTCCGAACGTAATATTCGTTCCTCGTTCATGCAGCAGCGACGTAAAGACAAATCCCCGCAATTCCTCCGACGGCGCGGCATCCCAATAGAGAACGCTCGAAATGAGAAGTAGGACGATCGTCGCCAGCGCTCCTTCGGTCAGCATTGCGCCGTACGCTACTGCCTTCCCTTCTCCCTCCCGCCGAAGCTGCTTCGCGGACGTTCCGCTGGAGACCACCGAATGAAACCCAGACACCGCACCGCACGCCACGGTGATGAACAGGATCGGCCATAGCGGACCTTGCTTGCTCTCCAGCGCAATGAATGCCGGTCCGGTGATGTCCGGATGGAGCACAATCAGCGACACGAATGCGAGCACCAATCCGATGATGAGAATATACATCGACAGATAGTCGCGGGGCTGTAGGAGCACCCAGACCGGAAGGATCGCCGCGATGAACGAATACGCCAGCATCGCAATGAGCCAGAAGTCGAACGACATCGGGATGGGGAACAAATCGCCGAGGATGATAAAGCCGATCAACAGCAGCAGTGCGACCACGGTCCCGATCCAGACGTTGAAGCCGCGGCGATAGACGAACAAGCCGAACGTCATGGCCAGCAGCATCAGTCCGATGGTGGGAATGACGATCTCGGGCTTGTCCGACAATGTCTGCGCCGTGAGCACGGCGAACACCGCGATGACCAGCACGAGCGCGAGCCAAAGGAAGACCGAGAAGATCCAGCGCGCTGTCGGGGAAACATGGGTCCTCGCGAGTTCGGCGATCGAGACCCCCTTGCTCCGCACGGAGATCATCAGCGAAACGTAATCATGCACCGCTCCGATAAACACCGAACCGAGCAGGACCCACAGCAACGCGGGAAGCCAGCCGAACAGCGAATACGCGAGCATCGGGCCCACGATCGGTCCGGCTCCGGCGATTGAGGAAAAATGATGACCGAACAGGATGGCAGGATGCGTTGGGACGTAGTCGACGTTGTCGCGCTCCGAGTTCGCGGGTGTGATCCGCTCATTGGAGGCTCCGATCAGCGTACGGTCGATATGCCGGCCATACCACCGATACATCACGACAAACCAGACTGCCCCCAGGACTCCGATGATGGCCGCGTTCAACATGGGATGGCTCCGTACGTCCTACACATTCTGTGATGCGACGGTTTTCACACCGGCATCGCGCATTTCTGCAAGCGCCCGCTCACCGTCTCCTGCCTTCACGTCCACCGACGCGATGGCATCTTCGACCACGACCGTGCGAAACCCCTGCCTCACCGCATCAAGAGCTGATGCTTTCACGCAATAGTCCGTGGCGAGCCCCGTAACATACAACTCAGTCACTCCTCGCTCTCTGAGATAGGACGCCAGGTCGGCGTTTGTCGCCTCGAACGCCGAGTAGCCGTCGTCCACATCCTTGGTCCCCTTGCGCATGTAGCTCGTGATCCGATCACGCTTGAGGGCCGGGTGCAGATCCGCACCGTGCGTATCCCGGACGCAGTGCACGGGCCATTTGCCGAAATGAACGCTTTTGTCCGGATGCCAGTCCTGGGTCGCCACGATGAGATCGAACTTGTCCATCAGAGCGTTGATGACCGAAACCACGCGATCGCCGTTCGCGACCGCCAGCGCACCTCCGGGACAGAAGTCATTCTGCACATCGACGACAAGCAGGGCTCTGCTCATAGATCATCCTCGTTCATGTATCTTCTGCAGGTCTTCGATCAATTGTGAACGCATCGTGCGGAGTTGCCCGCTGATGCCGACCTTATATTGATGCGGGTTCTCGAATCGCCGGTATTCCGCCGGAAGCAACTCCAGCCGTTGGCGGGCGTACG
>JBFYQI010000487.1:0-2901 GCA_041302875.1 Ignavibacteria bacterium | reverse complement strand
ATGCGTCGAAAGTCGCGCTTGTCGCCCTGGTCCACCGTCTGAAAGATACAGGCTTCCTTCTTCTCGATGTGCAGTTTCAAACGCCGCACCTGAAGAGTCTGGGTGCGGTCGAGATCTCTCGAACGGAGTATCTAAGACGACTGCGGGCCGCCATCCCGTTGGTCGATAAAACGTCAGGCATGTCACATGTAACCGGAGCATGATCTATGTCTACCTCGCATCAGATCCCTGTCATTACCGAAACGAATTTCAAGGACCTGAATTTGGTCAATCGCGGGAAGGTTCGCGACATCTATGACTTCGGAGACTCGCTGCTCATTGTTGCGACCGACCGGCTTTCCGCCTATGACGTTGTGATGAACGAGGGAATTCCGCTGAAGGGAAAGGTGCTCACGCAGATCTCGGAATATTGGTTCGAGCAAACCAAGGACCTCGTCGCCAACCATCTGCGATCAACCATCATCTACGATTTCCCGTCGGCATGCAAGCCGTATTGGAGTGACCTTGATGGGCGCACCATGTGGGTTCGGAAGACCAAACCGCTCCCGGTTGAATGTGTCGTCCGCGGATACCTCGCAGGATCAGGATGGTCGGAATATCAAAAAACGCGAAGCGTGTGCGGCATTCCATTGCCGGAAGGGCTCGTCGAATCATCGCGGTTGTCCGAACCCATCTTCACACCGGCGACGAAGGAAGAAAAGGGGAAGCACGACGAGAACATCTCGTTCGAGCGGATGGTGAATATTGTTGGGAAGGAGATCGCGGAGAAGGTGCGTGATCTGACGATCGCGCTGTACCTGCGCGGAGCTTCCATCGCGGAGAAGAAGGGGATCATCATCGCCGACACCAAGATGGAATTTGGGATCGATGAGAACGGGGAGATCATCCTGATCGACGAACTGCTCACTCCGGACAGTTCCCGATTTTGGCCGATGGACACGTATGCAGCAGGGAAAGGACAAGAGAGCTTCGACAAGCAGTATGTGCGGGATTATCTCGTTTCGATCAACTTCAACAAGCGTCCGCCGGCGCCGAAATTGCCGGAGGATGTCATCCTCAAGACCTCTGGTCTGTATGTGGAGGCTCTGAAGCGTCTCACCGGACGATCGTTGATATGAGGCCTCCGTGCCCTTCCGCGTGATCGAGCACCCGGCCGACCTCGGGATCGAGGTTTCGGCAGCGGATCGAGCCTCCCTATTCGCGGAAGCCGCGTATGGACTGACGCATTTGATCAATCCCTCATCCGTCCTTTCCGCGACATTGGAGCGGAGCGTCACGGTTGAGGCCGCGGATCTCGCCCAATTGATGGTCCGATGGCTGAACGAAGTGTTGTTCCTGTTCGATTCCGAACGGTTCCTGGTCTCCTCTGCCTGCGTTCGCTTCGATCGATCGTTGCAGCTGAGCGCGACGCTGATTGGTGAGCAGGCGGACCCGCGTCGCCATGTAGATCTGCAAGTGATCAAAGCGGTGACGTATCATCACATCGCTGTGACCAAATCCGCCGCCGGTTGGTCCGCGACGGTATTTTTCGATGTCTGAGCCGCATACCCCATGTCGATACGCCGGCTTGATCCGTTTCGAGTTGTCATCCATCGCTCGTTCCAGACCGGGATGAGGGTCGAGGGTCTGGTGTACGCCGATGCCGATCTATTTTCAGCGATCGAACGGGATGAGACCCTCCAACAAGTTGCTAACGTCGCCACGCTCCCCGGCATCATTGGAAGGTCGCTGGCAATGCCCGATGCGCATCAAGGGTACGGGTTCGCGATCGGCGGCGTGGCGGCCATGGACATGGAGGACGGGGTTGTGTCGGCCGGAGGCGTCGGGTTCGACATCAACTGCGGCGTGAGGTTGCTTCGCACGGAAATGAAAGAGCACGAGGTTCGTCCTCAGATTGATGCGTTGCTTCACCGTCTTTCGCGGGAGATCCCCTGCGGCACAGGCAAGGAAGGAAGCATCGCTCTTTCGGATGCGGAGATGAACAGCGTACTCCTTGGGGGTGCGCGGTGGGCGGTGGAGCGGGGGCATGGCATCCAGGAGGATCTGGACCATATCGAAGAAGGAGGCTGTCTCGCAGGAGCGGATCCCGGTGGCGTCAGCAAGCGTGCTCGCGAACGGGGACGCGATCAGTTGGGGACGCTTGGTTCGGGAAATCACTTCGCCGAAGTGCAATACGTTTCAGAAGTGTATGATGCGGACGCGGCGAAGGCATTTCATTTGCAGGAAGGTCAGGTGACCGTGATGATTCATAGCGGATCACGGGGGCTGGGGCATCAGGTCTGCACCGATCACATTGAATCCATGCAGGATGCGATGACCGGATACGGCATCCGCGTCATCGACCGCCAACTCGCCTGCGTGCCCATCAGGTCCAGGGAAGGACAGCGGTACCTGGGCGCGATGAACGCCGCTGCGAACTACGCGTTTGCAAACCGGCAGGTGATGAGTCATCGGGTGCGCTGTGCGTTCGCCGATCGATTCGGTGGATGCAGCGTGCAGACACTGTATGATGTCGCTCATAATATCGCGAAAGTAGAAGTGCACGAGATTGAAGGCCGACGGAAGAACGTGTTGGTTCATCGCAAAGGCGCGACCAGAGCGTTCCCGGCTGGACATGCTGATGTTCCTTCCGACTACCGTTCGGTCGGTCAACCCGTGCTGATCCCCGGAAGCATGGGAACGAGTTCGTACGTGCTCGTCGGGACCACGCGCGCGATGCAGGAGACATTCGGTTCCGCGTGTCACGGCGCCGGACGCTCGATGAGCCGGCATGCGGCAAAGAAGGACACAACGGCGGAGGAAGTAATTCGGGCGTTGGAATCCCGCGGCATTCATGTTCGCAGCGCGACGAAGAGCGGTCTGACCGAGGAAAAGCCGGAAGCCTACAAGGACGTAACGCGC
>JBFYQI010000188.1:0-3521 GCA_041302875.1 Ignavibacteria bacterium | reverse complement strand
GCGTGCGCTTTGGCTGCGAGCGCAAGATTGATCGATGCGCGGGGAGATGCGCCGTAACTGATCAGCGGTGCCAGTTTTTCAAGCTTGTAGTTCTTCGGTTCACGCGTTGCAAAGACAATGTCGAGGATGTAGCGCTCGATCTTCTCGTCCATATAGACCTGACGAACGACATCGCGTGCCGAGAGGATCTCTTTCGGAGAGACCACGGTCTTCACGGGTTTGTCGGCACCGGCGACATTCTGCCTCATGATCGCGAGCTCTTCCTCTTTCGTCGGATATACGATCTTCACCTTCAGCATGAAGCGGTCGACCTGCGCTTCGGGGAGCGGGTATGTTCCTTCCTGCTCGATCGGATTCTGCGTCGCAAGAACGAGGAACGGCTCTTCGAGCTTGAAGGTCTCTTCACCGATCGTCACCTGACGCTCCTGCATTGCCTCGAGCAATGCACTCTGCACCTTTGCCGGGGCGCGGTTGATCTCATCCGCAAGAATGAAATGAGCAAAGATGGGTCCTTTCCGCGTTTGGAACTTGCCATCTTTCTGGTTGTAGATCATCGTCCCGACGAGGTCCGCGGGAAGCAGGTCGGGCGTGAACTGGATGCGCTGGAACTTCGCGCTGATGGCGGAAGCCAGGGTCTTGATCGTGAGCGTTTTCGCAAGTCCCGGCACCCCTTCGAGCAGAATATGGCCGTTGCAGAGGAGGCCGATGAGCAACCGATCCACCATCTGTTTCTGGCCGACGATGACCTTGCCGACTTCAGCCGTCAACGTGTCGACGAACGCGCTTTCACGCTGGATCATTTCATTGATGGTCTTGATATCCACAAGCGTCTCCAATTGATGACATGATCGATACGAAGAAGATTAGACGGTTCAGCTCAGACCTGCGTTCCCGCCTATTCGCGCGAAAAATGCAACGAGCCACTCAGTTCCGGTGGTGCTGACTGGGCGGCTCGCTGATTCTGATTAAGAAAATAGGGAAGAAATGGGATTTGTTCAAGCATGGGCCCCCTCGTTGGGCTCCCCCGGAGTCGTCCCCGGGGAGATTCCCGGGGTAACACCCGGGGAGATACCCGGGGTAATCCCCGGGGAGATTCCCGGCGAGGTCCCGGGGACATCTCGCATCTTCTTTCCGCTTCATTTCGCATATTCTCCTATGCATGATGCCACTATACCGCTGCCGATCGACGGCGTCCTCCAAGAACTCCGGCAGGCACTCACCGGCGCTCGGCGCCTCATTCTTTCCGCTGCCCCGGGAGCCGGGAAGACCACGCGCGTTCCGATCGCGTTGCTCGATCATCCAGGTCTCGCCAATCAACGTATCCTCATGCTCGAACCTCGACGCCTCGCGGCTCGTCGCGCCGCCGAGTTCATGGCCTCACTCCTCGGGGAACAGGTCGGTCAAGCCGTGGGATACCGCATTCGGGGCGAATCCAAGACCGGCCCGGCGACGCGTATCGAAGTGGTCACGGAGGGGATCCTGACGCGCATGCTGCACGACGATTCGGCATTGACCGGAATCGGTTTGGTGATCTTCGATGAGTTTCATGAACGGAGCATTCACGCCGATCTCGGTCTCGCACTTGTCCTCGATGTGCAAGATCACCTGCGCGAAGACCTTCGTCTGCTCGTTATGTCCGCAACGCTCGATGGAGTCGCGCTTCGGTCTCTGATGTCGGATGCGCGCGTCATCGAATGTCCTGGCCTCATGTTCCCCGTCGAGACACGATTCGCCGCGTTTTCATCCGACAAGCCGATCGAAGTCCGCGTCGCCGAAACGGTCCGCCGTGTGGCCGCCGATTCCCACGGCGATATCCTCGTGTTCCTCCCGGGACAGCGCGAGATCCTTCGGACCGAATCGATCCTGCATGAGCGTCCGATCTCCTCGGATGAGTTCGTCGTTTATTTGCTGTTCGGCGATGCCCCTTCAGCACAACAACTGGCCGCCTTGAATCCCGATCCGAACGGCAGGCGCAAGATCATTCTCTCCACAAATGTCGCTGAGACGAGCCTGACCATCGACGGCATCCGCACCGTCATCGATTCTGGATTGATGCGCGTATCACGGTTCGACCCCAATCGGGGGATGAGCGGTCTCGCGACCGTCCCTGTCTCGTGTGCGTCGGCGGATCAACGTCGCGGACGAGCGGGACGTCTTTCGAGCGGCCTCTGCGTTCGATTGTGGACCGAGCAAGAGCATTCCGCCCTGCCGGCATACAATCAACCGGAGATCAAGACCGCGGATCTTGCGCCGCTTGCGCTTGATCTGGCACTGTGGGGAGATGCGCGCGGCGCGTCCTTGCGATTCCTCGATCCGCCGCCGTCGGCCCATCTCCAGCAGGCGCAACGACTGCTTCAACGCCTGGGGGCGCTCGATGAAACACTCCAGTTGACATCGCATGGAAAGACGCTCGCGCGATTTCCGACGCATCCCAGACTTGCCGAAATGATCGTTCGTGGTTCCGAACTTGGCTGTGCTGACGATGCATGTCTCATCGCCGCTTCGCTTGAGGAACGAAATCCGGGATTCTCGAATCAACGCGCCGACATCGACCTTGAATCCCGCCTGCATGCACTGAATGATACCCGCCGCTCCTTCTCCGCGGCATTTGATCGTATTCGGGCCCAGGCACGTCGATTGCGTCACCTGATCTCAAAGGAAGAAGCGGGCGTTGCATTGGAAACCCCGCACGGGACACTTCTGGCTCTTGCGTATCCCGAACGCATCGGCAAACAGCGGACGGCGGGAAGCAATCGGTATCAACTCGCCGGCGGCGGAACAGGCGTTCTCCCCGAATCGAGTCTCCTGGCGCGTGAGCAGTTTCTCGCGATCGCCGATGCGGACGGGGCGAACGAATCTGCGCGTGTGCTCCTCGCCGCTCCTCTTTCCGTCAACGATCTTCGCCTCGTATTTGAGACGCGCATCACGCGGGAAGACGAGTCGCGATGGGATCCGCAGACTCAATCCGTGATCGCCCGCAGGGTGGAGCGACTCGAAGGAATCGAATTGCGGGAGTTTCCGATCCAGCTTTCCGACGCCGATGCGACATCCGCAATGGCGGAAGGAATTCGTTCGATGGGAATCGATGTGCTCCCCTGGACGCAGGACGCGCGTGCGTTTCAACAGCGCTCGGAATGGATTCGCATCGCTGGTTTCGCGGAGGCGAACTGGCCCGTTGTGAGCAACGAACAATTGCTCTCTGACCTGGAACTGTGGTGCGGTGGCGCGCTTTCGTCTCTGCGTCGGCGCGAGCATCTCGCCTCTCTTCCCCTGCTTCAGCTCCTGAAAGCGCGGTTCACGCACGCTCAGCTGCAGCAACTCGACCGACTCGCCCCTGCGCATATTCTCCTCCCCACCGGAACCAAGGCGCGCGTTGACTATTCCGTGGATCCCCCCGTGCTCGCCGTGCGGCTGCAGGAACTCTTTGGACAAACCGATACGCCACGGATCGCCGGCGGACGGATTCCACTCGTTCTCCACCTCCTCTCACCCGCCCAACGACCGCTCGCCGTCACGAAGGA
>JBFYQI010000186.1:0-2928 GCA_041302875.1 Ignavibacteria bacterium | reverse complement strand
CGCGGTCGTTGCTTTGTGTCGGATTGGATGTGGATGCATCCAAGATTCCCGCGCACCTGAAGCATGATCCCGAGCCGGTGCTTGCGTTCAACCGGGCGATCATCGATGCGACGAAAGATCTCGTGTGCGCGTACAAACCGAATCTCGCATTCTATGAAGCGATGGGAGAATCCGGGTGGCGCATCCTTCGCGAGACTGTGCGGATGATCCCGAAGAATGTCGTCACGATCGGCGATGCGAAGCGGGGAGACATCGGCAACACGGCGGCGCAGTATGCGCACGCGTTGTTCGACGATCTGGGATTCGACAGCGTGACGGTCAATCCGTACATGGGATTCGATTCCGTCGATCCATTTCTCAAGTATCCTGAAAAGGGAGTCTTCCTGCTGGCGCTCACATCGAATCCAGGGTCACGCGATTTTCAGCGGCAGAAGGTTGGGCGCACGCCGTTGTATGAGAAGGTCGTTCGCACCGCGAAGAAATGGAACACGAGTGCGAACATCGGACTGGTTGTCGGCGCGACGCATCCGCGCGAGCTGAAGAGAATTCGTTCGCTCGTTCCCGGGATGCCGTTGCTGATCCCCGGCGTCGGTTCACAGGGGGGTGATTTGGAGCAGTCGATCCGTCACGGCGGTGACGCGGAAGGAATGCTTGCCGTCATCAATGCGAGCCGGAGCATCTTGTATGCGTCCGGAGGAACAGACTTTGCGGCGGCCGCGCGAGCGGAGGCTATGCGCATGCGGGATGCGATGCGCACGGTGATGGATGAGCTGGCGACGTCCGGGAGGCGAGTCCGAAGATAGGCGCCATGAGCGCATGACGATTTCCCAGCGATGCAGGATGAATTGTCTTGCGTGGTAGGAATGCGATGACGATATTTAGATCGTCAGCGTATTGAACATAGAGAAGGGTTCCCTTTGACGTAGACGAAAAAGAGCTAAAGGGAACCCTTGACAGAGTTAAGGCAAGGTCCGCCTTTGCCCTCCCCCCCCATTGCAGTCCCGGCTGTCTCATCACCCTCACACTCTTCATCATCATCAACCCTTGTCCTCCTCGACGCATTCGCCCGAGCACCGGATTCCTGAGCGAGACCTGCGGCACATCTGGAGCCGGCAGGAATTCGGATCGCTTCCGCTCCACACGACCGACGGACGCCTTGTCGAAGTGCTTTCCCCCGGCGCACTCAACCTGATGAGCGGTCCCGATTATCGCGAGGCACGTATTCGCATCGGTGGAGTTCTCTATGTGGGTGATGTCGAGTTCCATCGCACCGCCGCGGACTGGCTCGTCCACCATCATGCGGGCGATCCCCACTATGAGAATGTGATCCTGCATGTGGTTCTCGATGATGTTTCGGGGGATCTCCAGACGCGAAGTGCCAGCGGACGCACGGTTCCCACGTTGACCCTCGGTCCGCACATTTACCATCATCGTTCGGAAGCGGAACATCAATCCCAACTCGACGAACGGCTTCGCATTGCCCGGAGCATCCCGTGCGCCGAGGCGAACTATGACGTTCCCGCATCAGTGATCGAGCGAACGCTGCTGCGGATGGGAGCGGAGAGGATGCGGCTGAAGGCGGCACGCATGGAAGAGCGTCTTGCCGAGCTTGCGGAGGAACAGGTTCGGGAGCGAGATGTGACGCCGGCATCCGCCTACTCGAATGCCGGGTGTTGGAATCAAGTGCTGTACGAAGGAATGCTGGATGCGCTCGGATACACACGCAATCGTGTGCCTTTTATGCGACTCGCACGTGCTGCGTCGCTTGACACGATCGAACGACTTGGAGTCGTCGACACGCCGATCTTGTTGGAGGCGTTTATATTTGGCGTTGCCGGAGTGCTTTCAACTCCGGAAGGCCGGGCGGAGGCATTGCAGCCAGCGCAATTCGTGCTTCTCAGAGAAGCGTGGCGTGTGTTGCGTCAGCGATACCGCGGAGAGATCCTTGCATACCACGAGTGGACCACCGCGCCGACGCGACCCGCGAATGCACCCGCGGCGCGGCTTCCCCAGGCGATCACGGTGATCCGGATGATCCTCCGGGAGGGACTCCTTGCGCAATGCGTCGATGCGATTCGAAGGACGCCTGAACCTCGGGATCTCTCGCGCGCTCTGGAGTTGCTCATCGGACGAACGGGAGCGGGCGAGCGCCGGGTTCACGAGATCATCGTGAATGTGATGGTTCCCTTCGGGCTTCTGTACGGGCGCGTCTTTCGCGAGCGCGACGTTGTTGACCGAATGCGCGAGCTGATCGACTCGATGTCGCCGGAATCCGAGAACAGCGTGACGAGGTTGATGGAGGAACACCTGATGCGCGGAAAGGTGGCGCAAGGAAATGCCCTCACCGCGCAAGGCGCGATTCATCTGTTTCGGATGAAATGCGCGCGGGGGGGCTGCCAGGGCTGCCCGGTGGGGGAGTGGCTCGGGATGCGGTAAGGCTGGGGGACGAGCAACCCGCCTCTACTTCCGCCCTCGCGCCTTTGCCAGCAAGCGGAGGATCTCGAGATACAACCAGATGAGCGTGACCATCAGACCGAAGGCGCCATACCATTCCATGTACTTCGGCGCGCCGGCTTCGGCTCCGCGTTCGATGAAGTCGAAATCCAGAACGAGATTCAAAGCCGCGATGATCACAACGAATACGCTGAATCCGATCCCGATGACGCCGCTCTCGTGTATGTACGGGATGCTCATGCCGAAGAATCCGAGCACGATGCTGGCGAGGTACACCAGCATGATCCCAGACGTGGCGGCGAAGACACCAAGTTTGAAATTCTCCGATGCGTGGATCCATCCGGACGCATACGCCGTCAGCAATCCGGCGGCGGTGCCGAACGTGAGCGCGACTGCCTGAAGGACGATCCCCGGATATTGCATCTCGAAGATCGAGGAAATCGCGCCGAGCACGAATCCCTGACAGATGGCGTA
>JBFYQI010000058.1:0-4749 GCA_041302875.1 Ignavibacteria bacterium | reverse complement strand
GTGCCCAAAGACGGCAGCCTTCAGAAGCTTGTCAGAAGAAAGGCAACCGAAACCGCCCGGAAGATCGTGTCACGAACATCCCAGAGTATGGAGCTTGAGAAGCAAGCGGTGTCCAGTGCACGACTTGCTAGGGCGATCAAGGAAAAGATCTTGGAGCTCGAACTCGAGATGCCGACCTACTTATGGGACTGAACATCGCATATGAAGAAGGTCAGACTCCATTAGAGCAGGAAGAACTCGACGCTCTGAGGGTTAAGACCATTACCCTCAGAAGCGAAATCGATGACCTCGAGCAACAGAACATCGAGAAGGCCCTTCAGTGGACTATGCGTAGGAATTTTTCGACGGCAACAATCTTCTCGGGAGATTTTGTTTTTGAGCTGCATCGGAGGATGTTCGACGACGTCTGGGAATGGGCTGGCAAACAGAGAACAACAGGAAAGAACATCGGTGTCGATCCGAGCCAGATTCGGATTGCTCTGTCGCAACTCCTCCAGGATTCCCGCTATTGGGTCGACCATCACACCTACCCGCCTGACGAAATCGCTGTCAGGTTCAAGCACAGGATCGTGAACATTCATTGTTTTCCGAACGGCAACGGAAGACATTCCCGCCTGATTGCTGATGTCATCGTCGTCCACGCTCTCGGAGGAGAGCATTTCACATGGGGTCATGGGAATCTCGTGAGGGTTGGTGAACCCCGTGAGAGGTATCTAGAGGCTATCAGGGCCGCAGATGGCGGAGACATTGGTCCCTTGTTGGCGTTTGCACGCTCCTAGCGGTTCCCTACCGGTTCAACAAGGAGGATATTCCTTTGCGGAAAGTCGAGAGGGAAGTGATCTGTCTGGGGGAGAAGATTGAAACGGAGGTCGTCCCGCTGCACTCCCCGCCTCCATTGCATTTCGGCGGGTGAACGTTACGCGGGACGCGAAAAACCCGCAGATTCAAGACACGTTAATGAATGTAACCTTTCCCCGAGAATTGTATCTACTCTGAACATGAAGGACGCACTCGGCATCGGTTTTCAGGAATTATATGAGCGCTATGCAGCGGACGTACATCGTTTCGCGTATTGGCTTTCGGGTGATGCGGATACCGCCAAGGACATCACATCGGAGACCTTTGTCCGCGCATGGATGGCGGATTCGATCGTGGAATCCGGCTCGATCAAGGCATATCTCCTGACGATCGCCCGCAATCTCTATTTGCACGAACTTCGCCGTACGCGACGGCGCGGTGCAATGCCGGAAGACGTCGCAGAAGAAGCCCCCGGCCTCGAACGGCGAGTTGCCGGACAATTGGCGATGGATGATGTGCGGAAGGCGTTGCTGCAGCTATCCGAGATCGACCGGACGGTGCTCCTTCTTCGCGCGGACGAAGGGCTTAGCTATGACGAGATCGCCCGCACGACCGGCTTGAGCATCGCAGCGGCAAAGGTGCGAATGTTCCGTGCACGCGCCCGGTTGTCCTCTTTGGTCCCACATATTCGTATGGAGCAGTCATGACGATCACCAAGAATATCATCATCGACCTGTTGCCCGCGTATCTTTCGGGAGACGCGAGCGACGACACGAAGCGTCTCGTTGAAGAATATCTCCGGACCGATCCATCGATCGCGCAAACCCTTCGCGAAGCATCGGAGCCGCCGGTGCCGCGGGATGCGCATCCGCCGATCCCCACAGACGTCCAGCTCGCATCACTGATGCGCACTCGTTCCCTGATCCGCATTCGGAGCTGGGTCATGGCATTCGCCATCTTCTTCACACTGGTTCCGTTCTCTTTCCTTCACAAGGCAGGAACGACCTATTGGCTCTTCCTGGAATCCCCGACGAGCGCCGGCGTGTACTTCTTCCTCGGCCTCTCTTGCTGGATCGCATACGCCGTGCTGCGGCACCGATCGCGCGACCTCTGATTTCCTAACCCCTGTCATCCATGTTTCTCAACACCGCGCCCGTTCGATCGCGGACGGGCGAACTCTGTCCCAACCACTCAATGGAGGATGTATGCTGAACAGATGTGTTCCGTTCGTCCTGCTATTCGCCTTCGCCTCAAGCGCCCTGTGGGCATCCGAACCGATCGTATTCAATACGACATGGATCCCCACAAAGCCGGAGGTGCTGACCTATCGCTCCACCAGTCCACAAGGGGACGGGCTCTTTCAAGTGACGTTGTTCCGGGAGGCGAACTCCATCGTCTCATATCTCAACATCATCACGCCGGGGTACATGAAAACGATCGCGGCGACGTGGGATGCGCAGGGTTGGCCGGTCCGGTCCTCCGTACGCATAATGGTTGGCGGACAAGTCGACCTTCGTACTGAATGTCTGTACGATGCAGATTCACTGCAGATCTCGACACATATCAGTCCCTATGGACAAACGAACGGAGCGCGTTTGCCGAATACGGAGCGGGTTCTGGACTTCTCGCAGATCCCAGTAATCCCTCGTTTGCTCACGCTGCAGCCGGGAATTTCTGTACGACTCCCGTCGATCAACCCGCAAACGAACACGCTGGTACCGTTCACGGCGACGGTCGAAGGCCGCGACAGCGTCAACGGCGTCCAATGCGTCAAAGTCATGGTAGAGGATTTTGAAGGGAAGGCCGTGTATTGGGTGGAAGCAGAAGGACAACGGCGAGTGATCCGGATCGAACAACCAACAACGAAACGTGTGACCGAATTGATCCGGTGATCACGACGTTCGAACAGTGATGCCGATCAACTCTTCCCTCGCACTGCAGGAACGCGCCGGTCGTTCAACACCAGGGCGACCGACGCGATGATGAACACTGCAGCGATGAGCAATTCGACGGTCAGTTGTTCTTCCGCGATCAGCCAGCCAAGGAGCACAGCGATGATCGGATTGACGTATGTATGCGTGGAGATGCGTGTCGCGGACGTGTGACCGAGCAGCCAGAGATACGCGCTGAACGCGATGACCGACCCGAAGATGACGAGATACGCCAGACCCAGCAGAGAGCGGGTCGACACCGCGGCGAGCTGGAACGATTGGATCTCGCCAAGTCCTGCGGAAAAGCAGAGCAACAACACGCCGCCGACGATCAATTCCATCCCGGCCGCCATGATGGGTGATCGGGGTAGCGTCGCGACGCGCGAATAGACGGCACCGGCAGCCCAGGATGACGCTCCGAACACGATCGCGATGGAGGCGAGAACATCGGTCTGCGAGGCGTCGATCCCCTTCGTCGACGCGACAAGATAGATGATCGCCGCGAATCCCAACATAAGGCCGAAGACTCCGCGCGGACCGATCCTGGTATCGCGGACGAAGATCCATTCGATCACGAAGATCACCAGTGGCTCGGAAGCGACGAGCACCGCAGCAAGTCCAGACGGCACGCGCTGCTGAGCCCATGCCAGCAGTCCATGACCGACAAGGAAGAACGAGAAGCCGATGATGAGCAGTGCCGGAAGATGTTCACGCCGGAGTTCTGCGGTCCCGCGCGAACGACTCCACAGAAGCAAGATCGAACCCGCGAGAAGCGAGCGTGTTCCCATCAGAAGGAACGGAGGAATCGTTTCGACGGCATAGCGTATGGCAAGATACGTCGAACCCCAAATGACGTAAATGGCCGTAAAGGCGAAAATGGTTTTCCAACGAAACGAACGATCGCCCATGTCTGCTGCTTTCAGGGGAAGTGCTGGAGAACTGCCCTTTCAGAATACGGTTTTCTTTTCAGATGCTCCAGGAGATCGGCTGGCGAGACCATTGAACATCTCCGGACGGCCATGAATGACCGTCCTATGAACGCAGAACGTCTGCGCACACCAAGCCCCCTGTCACACAGATGCCGGGCATGCCGTGAATGGAGGCTCGCGACATTCTATGACAGCGTCCTTCAGGACGCTTGCGGGCAAAGAACCGGGATTCATCCCGGTTCGGGGATATCCTCGCTTGTGCGAAAATGTCCCACGAACGTTTCTCAGTGAGTGGCTGACATTTTCAGCATCCCGCGTGTTGTGCGGGGCACCCCAAGGAAAGTGTGAAACGGGGAAGTGAGGAAGTGAGAAAAGTGGTAGAGGTGAAAATGATGCAAGTTGAATTGATGTTCCAGCCCGCGGTAACCATCATGGCCCCCCATTAATACGAAGAGCCTGATTTGTGGTCAGGCTCTTTCTTCTCCGTCGGGACGGCGGGATTTGAACCCGCGACCCCTTGCACCCCAAGCAAGTGCGCTACCGGGCTGCGCTACGTCCCGAAGAAACTATGAAACTCTAAAGCGGGGAAGCGGGAAAACCGCAAAGAACCTTCATTTGCTTCCTGCGCTACCGGGCGGAGTTTATCCCGCGCGCGTCAGCGGGCGGGGCTACGTCCCGAAGAAACTGTGAAACTTTAAAGCGGGGAAGCGGGCCTGCCCCGTGAGGGAAACGAACGGGGGAAACGGAAAAGAACCTTCGCTGAACGCGACGAATATTCAAAGATAACTAACAATGCGGCTGGAAGCAACCGGGATAGTCATACTACCGCAGAAGCATCCCGTCGGCAGGATGGTATCCCTTCTTCACCAGCCGCTCTCCTTTGAATAGACCCCACGCCGGAAAGGGCTGATGTCTCTTTGTCATCTGATACAACTGCTGTGCGCTGTTCGCGAGGAAGAGATACACGGCCTTCGCCGGATTGAACGGATTCGGGTACACCACCGCGAGACCGTCGTCGTTCGATGCATAGGTGTTCCCCTGCCAGCGGAAATAACCGCGTCCCGCTTCGATCCCGAATGACTGGCAGAGTT
>JBFYQI010000164.1:0-14582 GCA_041302875.1 Ignavibacteria bacterium | reverse complement strand
GGAACGATGCAGGAGCGAAAGCGGAGGTGAAGCACATCCTCGATCAATTCGGATGGGAGACGGAAGATATGGGAATGGTGGAAGCGGCGAGGGCCATCGAGCCGCTCTGCATGCTCTGGTGCATCCCAGGGCTCACGGGAGGGAAGTGGACGCATGCATTCAAGATGCTGAAGATGTAAATGGGAACGCCCCGCCGGGAACATCGGCAGGGCGTTCTTGTCTTCTGTGGATCGTTTGGTTCTACTTCTTCGTGATCGTCTTCCACACGGTGTCTTTGTCGATCTTCTTTGTGCAGAAGAACCAGTCGTAGCAATGCATGTCGGACTTCCCTTCCATGCGATCTTTTGCAACGCCGCACGATCCGGCCGGCGGCACGATCACATCGTCGCCCGGACGCCAGTCCGCGGGGGTCGCGATCGAGAAGGCGTCCGCCGTCTGGAGCGCGTAGACGACGCGCAGCAACTCGTCGAAATTCCGTCCGAGGCTCAGCGGATAGTAAATGACCGTCCGGATGATCCCCTTCGGATCAATGACGAACACCGCACGCACGGCCTTCGTCGAGCTCTCGCCCGGCTGGATCATGCCGTACTTCTTCGCCACCTCCATCGTGATGTCCTCGATCAGCGGGAACTTGACCTCGACGTTCTTCATTCCCTTGTACTCGATCTTATCCTTGATCGTCCGAAGCCAGGCGATGTGGCTGTAGAGTCCATCCACCGATAGACCAACCAGTTTGCAGTTGACTTCTTCGAATTTGTTTTCCAAGTGCGCAAAGGTCATGAATTCCGATGTGCACACGGGTGTGAAGTCTGCCGGATGACTGAACAAGATGACCCAATGACCGGCGTACTGATCGGGAAAATTGATCTCGCCCTGGGTCGTAACAGCCTTGAACGCCGGGGCCTTCTCTCCGATCCGCGGCATGGAAAACACCGTTGTCTCTTCCATACGGTTCTCCTTCTTCTATGAGTGGGTGTGATGAGGGTGTTGGAATGCTAGTCTGATCAATGATGATGCCCTTGGCCATGGTCGTGCAACCGCTTCGGGTTGTTGGTCAACGTACCGGCCATGAACGAAGCCGCAGCCTCCTCGATCGTGTGCAGATCAGTGAGCACCGGCGTAATGCCCATCGACAAGAGGTGCTGCTGAGCGCCCGTCCCCATGCCGCGCGAAACAAGCACGCTGCAATCGGTGATCGGCGATGTCATCACTCCGTGCTTATGGTCATGTGATGCCCCGTGGTGCTGATGTTCCCCAAACGTGTGGTGACCCGCCTTTTCACGCCGCTCGCGGCCGAGGACCTTTCCATCGCCAAGCGTGACAACTTCATAGTAGAGGGCGCGACCAAAATGCGAACTGATGGTCATCCCATCATCGGTGACAAATGCGATCTTCTGTTCCATCTATTTCCCTTTCATGTTTGATGCGCAGAGGTTGATAACGATTCAGAACCCGAACAGAAACAGCGCGATCCCCAACAGCAGTCCGGACGCAAGATTGAAGGCCTTCAGAACGAGCGAATCGCGGACCGAATGGGCGAGCATCGGCAGCATGCCGTGTCCATCCTGCACGATCGAACTCGTCAGGAGCACCGAAAACGGGACGGCTCCTTTCGCGAACAGGGTGACCACGATCAGATGGGGACCAGATTCAGGGATCAAGCCGAGCAAGCCGCCTCCAACCAACGTCCAGAACGGATACTTCGCGGTCAGGGCGCCCAGGTTCAGCTGCTCCATTCCGATTCGTACGACGAGCAAGGCCCCGACCGTCCACAAGGCGGTCCTCCAAATATGCTTCTGTACGATGTGTTTCCAGACGTGGTCCCGCACATAATGCTTCAATCCCCCTTCCAATGGATGATATGTCGGCACCTGGCAATCGGTGCATGGCTTGATCTTCCAGAGCTCCATCAGCTTGTCGGTCCACCAGCCATGCATCATCCCGTACACACTGAGCAGGACGAAGAGGATCACTGCGGTTTTCGGGAACATGGCCAGCATCACGAATGCTTCGTCGCCCGAAGAAGCGATCATCGCTCCTGCGAGGACGCCGAAGCTGATCATACCGTGCAGATAGAGCGAGACAGCGGTGAAGGCGCCAAGACAGCCCGGCATTGCGGCGACGAGAGGGACCAGCACGTACTGACGCCATGTCCCCCCGCCGGAGAGGAAGATGCCCAATCGACCCTTCGTCCAGAGATTGAAGAGATCGACGATCACCATCATCACAAAGACCAGGATGACGATCTGACTTGATTCGGCGAGGATTTCGAGCAACAGTTCTGACATTGCGCTTCCCATTCTTTCAATGGCAACGGGGACAACGAAATTCGGAGACAGTGGTACGTGGAATATTCCAATCGCGCTGGCACCGGCGACAGTGTCGCAGAACGTGTCGCGCCTGCACGACATCGCCGCCGCCGATCTGCAATGGTCGTCCGTTCACCAGAGCGTCGGCAACGGTCCGGTGTGCACGCTCCAGGATGCGGCCGAATGTGGCCCGTGACACGTTCATCTGGGCGGCTCCCTCTTCCTGGGAGAGGCCCTCAATGTCCGCGAGTCGGAGTGTCTCAAGCTCATCCGACATCAATGTGGCCGGGAGCTGCCGGCGGACGGTGGAATCGTCGGGTCGGAATCCCGATACGACGGGGACGGCGGAGATGAATCGTTGCTTGCAGGGTCGGGCCATATCAACGTCCGTTCATTATGAGCATATGCTCATAACGAATATACCCGATTCCCATAGGAATGTCAAGCCTTCTTGCACCCAAGGGAAATGAACCCTATACTTTGGGGGATTTTCGCAGAGATTCATCGTCACCATCTGGAGGATACTCATGGATATCGATGTCGTTCTCCTCGCCCGTCTGAAATTCTGGATGACGGTCGCTTTTCACTTCGTTTTCCCGACCATCACGATCGGTCTCGCTTGGCTGCTCGTCGCGTTCGAAACGGCGGGATGGAAGACACGGAAGCCGGTCTATGAACAACTCGGGCGCTTTTTCGGCAAGCTGTTCGGGTTTACGTTCGCCATCGGCGTGGCGACCGGGCTGGTCATGGTGTTCCAATTCGGGACGAACTGGAGCCAGTATTCGCGGTTCGTCGGCGACATCTTCGGTGCTCCCCTTGCCGCTGAGGCCGTGTTCGCATTCTTCATGGAGTCAACCTTTCTGGGGCTCTATCTCTTCGGCCGTGAGCGGATCTCCCGCGGGGCACACGTCTTCTCGATCTTCATGGTCGCCCTCGGCGCGACCATCTCGGCATTCTGGATCATCGTCGCAAACAGCTGGCAGCAGACCCCAGCCGGATTCGCCCTCGCGCTTGCGGACGGACGCATCATCTCACAGGCCGAGTATCTCGCGAACCCGTCTGCCTTCGACCTCGCGAACGCACGGGCCGTTCTGGTCGACTTCATGGCAGCGGTATTCAATCCCTCCACCCTCCCGCGATACTTCCACACGGTCTTCGCCTGTCTGATCTCCGGGGCGTTCTTTGTCGGAGGCATCGGCGCATATTACGTGCGAAAGAATTCCTCCGACGCGTTCGGCAGGCTCGCAGTGAAATATGCCATCGTCTTCGGACTCGTTGCTTCCTTACTGCAGATCTTTCCAATCGGACACGAGCATGGTCAGCAGATGGCGAAGACGCAACCCGAGAAGTTTGCCGCCATTATGGGCATCTATGAAAGCCAAAGCTCGGCCCCGATCGTCCTGTTCGCCGTTCCAACGCAGCGCCCACCGGAGCTGAAAGTGCCCATCGAGATCCCCGGGGTCCTGAGCTGGCTCGCCTTCGGCGACGTGAACGCGACGGTGCAGGGACTCGCAGAGATCCCGCAGGAAGACTGGCCGCCGTTGTTCACCACGTTCGTTTCGTACCATAACATGGTCATCCTCGGAATCTGGTTCGTCTTCATCCTCGCCATGGCGGCGTTCCTTTGGTATCGCAAGACACTCTGGAACAACAGACTTGTGCTCCGAGCGCTCATCTGGTCGCTCCCACTGCCGGTCATCGCCAGTCAACTGGGCTGGATCGCCGCCGAGGTCGGCCGGCAGCCGTGGGCGGTGTACCGACTCCTTCGTACCAGTCACTCCGTTTCCGTCACGGTATCCGCAGAACTGGTGATCTTCGCGATCATTCTGTTCTTCCTCGTGTATGCCGTGATGGGTATCGCCTACATTCGACTCGTCGTGCGGACCGTGAAGAAGGGTCCGTTGCCGGTGGACGCATAAGGAGACCAGCCATGGAACTCATCACTCTACAGACATTGTGGTTTGTGCTCACAGCGGTTCTCCTGATCGGCTACGCCATCCTTGACGGGTTTGATCTGGGGGTCGGGATCCTTCATCTCTTCACCACGGATGAGACCGAGCGGCGGATCAATCTGAATTCCGTTGGACCAGTATGGGATGGAAACGAGGTGTGGCTGATCGCCGGAGGCGGAGCGCTTTTCGCGGCGTTCGCACCAGTGTATGCGGCCATTTGGAGCGGCTTCTATCTTGCGCTCATGTTACTCCTGGTGGCCCTCATCGGACGTGCGGTTGCCTTCGATTTTCGTGCAAAGGCCGAAAGCCTCCGCACGAAGCGCTTGTTGGATCTCAGCTTCGGCGTCGGATCGCTTCTGATTGCGCTGTTGCTTGGCGTCGCATTCGGGAACATCCTCCGCGGCATCCCCATCGACGCGAACGGCTGGTATGCGGGGACATTCTTCACGCTGCTCAATCCCTATGCCATCGTCGTCGGCCTCCTGACGGTCGTGCTCTTCATTATGCATGGAGCGCTGTACCTTTCGCTGAAGACCGAGGGGGAGCAGATGACCCGGATGATCAAGGCAGCACATTCCGCCTGGATCCTGTTCGTGACGCTCTACCTGGTGACGGCGATCTACACATTCTTCGCAGCGCCCCACTTGTTCACGTACGCTTATCCAGAGGTGCAGAAGCCGCTCTGGTATTTATTCCTTCTGTTGTCTCTGGTGTCGATCGCGGTCATTCCTCTCACTGTGGGACGGAAGAAGACGGTTCAGGCGTTCCTCGCCTCATCGGTTCTTGTTGCGAGCATGATCACGCTCGGTGCGGTGGGTCTGTTCCCTCGGCTTGTACCGTCATCGATCGATACGGCATACGACCTGACAGCCTTCACACATTCGTCGACTCAGTACACGCTGACGATCATGCTGTACATCGCCCTGGCGGGAATGCCGCTTGCGATCTTGTACAAGGTGATCCTGTACCGGGTTTTCCGAGGGAAGACGGTGTTGGGGAAGGACAGTTACTAAGGTTTTATCGGGGTTTTATCCGGGGTTTTATCCGGGGTTTTATCCGGGGTGAGTCTGTCTTCCTTGGGAGTCTCTACTGGCCGGGGAAGAGCGAACGCCCTGCAAGATCTTTGCAGGGCGTTCGCGGCTTTTCATAGCCCGGGATCTGACCCGGGGTCCAACCCGGGATTCGGTCCCGGACCCAGTCCGGGACTCAGTCCGGGATCGACTCGAAAGTCATGGGAGGCCCTCTTGGCCTGCCTTATCGTTCTGCTGCAACCCCCCTCGCGTGCTGATCGATCACCCGCCGGATCGTCGTAAGGAGCATCGGGATCTTCAGCGGCTTCTGGAGAACTTCTGCGATGGCGAGTTCCTCCATCATGGCTCGCCGCTCAGGATCGAAGAACCCACTCGCCAGGACGAACGGGATCTTGCCGTCCATCTCCCGGATTCGTCGGCACATCTCGATCCCATCGAGCTTCGGCAATCCCAGGTCGGAAATGACCAACGCGATCTTCCCCGCATGTGCCTTGTACACCGCCACGCCCTCCTCACCGTCCGCTGCCAGCAAGACGTGATACCCCTTGAGCGCAAGACTTTCCGCGACGACATCGCGCGCTAATCGTTCGTCCTCCACGTACAACACGGTTTCCGTCCCGCCGGGAATGCTCTCGCGCGCTGCCTCGTTCGCCGATCCCGCGCTCGATCCTTGTTCCATCACCGGAAGATAGATTCGGAAATCGGTTCCTCTGCCGACATGGCTTTCGAGGTCGACATAGCCTCCATGATTCTCGATGATCCCCAGGACGACCGCCAATCCCAGACCCGTCCCCTTCCCCAACTCTTTCGTCGTAAAGAACGGATCGAAGATGCGCGCTCTCGTCTCATCGTCCATGCCCGTTCCCGAGTCTGCAACGCTGATGAGGATGTGGTCGCGACCAATGTGGGATGAAGGCGGAGACTTGAGGGCGGCGGCATTCACGAATTCAGACGAAATGCGAAGCCGTCCACCCGCCGGCATGGCATCGCGAGCATTCACGCTCAGGTTCAACAACACCTGATGGATCTGATTCGAATCCGCCAATACCGGCGGAAGATCGGACGCAAGTTCAAGGACGATTTCGACCGTCTTCGGGAAAGTTCCCTCCAGCAACCGGGCAGTCTCCTGAATCACATCGTTCACCGGGAGCGCGCGGCGCTCGAGCGTCGCTTTGCGGGCAAAGGTCAACAACTGTTTGACCAATTCCGCCCCTCTGTCAGATGCCTTCGCGATCGCATCGACTCGCCGCAATAGTTTCTCTTTGTCATCCGGCTGTGCGGCAAGCAGGCCTGTGTTCCCCATGATGATGTTCAGAATATTGTTGAAGTCGTGAGCGATTCCCGCGGCGAGCGTTCCGATCGATTCGAGCTTCTGCGAGCGCACCAGCTGCATCTCGAGCTGTTGACGATGGCGCTCCGCTTCGGCGCGTTCGGTCACATCGCGCACGAGCGCCTGAACAAATCGATCTGCGCCGATCTGCGCGACGTTCAGTGAGACCTCCGCATCGAACGGGATGCCCCCTTTGCGCAGATGCTTCCACGCAAAGCGCTGCGATTCGCCACCTTCGGCCACCTCGATGAGATCACGGGCCTTTGATCGCGAGTCTTTCCCATCGGGCTGAACGGGAGGGCTGAATTCCCACGGCGAGTGGCCAAGGATCTGCGATTTCTCCGCGCAACCGAACATCGTGAGCGCCATCGTATTACAGTCAACGAAACGGTCTCCGCTCATGATGAGGATCGCATCATTCGCGCCATCGAACAGCGCACGATAGCGGGACTCGGATGCGGCCAACGCGCGCGTCTGCGCCTCGAGTTCTTTTTCCCGCTCCCGGGCCCGTCTCAGATTGCGGCTCATGTTTGCAGAGAGAAGCCGGACCGTCATGCCGATCACTGCGACAACGATCACAATGTCGACGGAGTCTGCCAGCTGATTTGCGATCTTGAATTTGGGCTTAATGATGCCGATCGATTGGATATACCCGATCGTTCCGAGCGATGCAAGGGTGAGGGCGAGAATGGCGAGGAATCCGTTTCGCCTCAGGGTCAGTCCCGCAATGATGAGGACGCCCGGGTAGGCAAGGATGGCCGTATCATGGATGCCATCGTTCTGGACAAGGAGCCAGTTCAGCAGCCCGAGCAGAATAACGAGGAGTGCGCCAGCCGCTTCCCGAATCCTGCCTCGCTTGAGAAAGAGCAACGGGAGGAGCGATGCGGCTGCCGCCATCGAGAAGAGCGGGACCAAGCGGAACTGCGCGATAAGCATGCGCTGGACTGCGACGAGCACGAGCGCGAAGAACGTCGCGAGCGTCACCACCAGAGTGACATTCGCGGCTTCGAGAAGCTCATCGTCGTCCAGATGCCTAGGGAGCACGAGCGACTTGAACGCGTCATATCCCTGCCGCAGGAACGTCACAGCGCGAGTCTCACTCCCGCACGCACACCAACTGAGCCACAGGGCAACGATGGTTGCGCCGCGACGAATAGCCCTGCACTGGTGAAATCAATTTCCAAGGTGATCGTAAGCCGTTGCATGCCATGCTCCTCGTGGATCAGGAAGGACTCATCGACAATGTACGGCCTGCTTCTGTCAGTGTAAAGTGCAAAGGATGGATTAACGGCATTCCTTCCCTTCCAACGCGGCGAGCTTGCGCACCCATTCCATCAATTCGGCGAACTGCTGCGGAAGGAGCGACTGAGCTCCGTCCGAAAACGCCTCTTCCGGATTCGGGTGGACCTCGACGATCAGTCCGTCCGCGCCGACAGCGACGGCTGCTTTGGAGATCGGTGTGACGAGGCTTCGCATTCCTGTACCGTGGCTCGGGTCGACAATGACGGGAAGATGACTTAGTTCCTTCAGCGCGGGGACCGCAGAGAGATCGCAGGTGTTGCGGGTGTAATCCTCGAACGTCCGAATGCCGCGTTCGCAAAGGATGACTTCGTAGTTTCCCTGCGACATGATGTACTCAGCCGACATGAGGAGTTCCTTCAGCGTGTTCGACATGCCGCGTTTGAGGAGAACAGGCTTTCGCATCTTCCCAACTTCTTTGAGCAATACGAAGTTCTGCATGTTCCGAGCACCGATCTGCAGGATGTCCGCATACTCGGCAACCAACGGGACATCTGTCGGCGTGATCACCTCCGTCACGATGTGCAATCCGGTCTGCGCGCGCGCCTCGGCAAGCAGTTTCAACCCCTCCTCCTCGAGCCCCTGGAAGCTGTACGGGGAGGTGCGCGGTTTGAAGGCGCCTCCTCGAAGAACGCTCGCTCCCGCTTCCCGAACCAGCCTGGCGCTCGTCAGGATCTGTTCTCGGCTCTCGACGGAACAGGGTCCCGCCATGACGGTGAAATGTCCGTTGCCGATGACTGTCTCCGGAGCGTTCGCGACCGCCGTGAGGACTATCGAGGAACGAGCCGACTTCCATTCGCGTCCAGCGAGTTTGAATGGCTTCAGGATCGGAACGACGTTCTCAACACCTTCGACAGAATCGAGGGCCTGGAGCCGAGATTTCCCCCGTTCATCACCGACACATGCGACGACCGTCCGACGTTCGCCGTAGATGGGGTGGGTCTGATAGCCGAGTTGCCGGACCTTGTCCAGAACGTGTTCGATCTGGGGCTTCGTTGCCCCGTCTTTCATGACGATGATCATACCGGAATTCTCTGCAATGGTTTGGAAAAGCATCACGCAGAGCTCGCCAAGGAGGCGGAGCGCGCGATGGAACATGTATCTATTCAGTTAACGATTCGCTTCATTCTCCGGGCGAAGGGAACGGACCACGGCTCCCGTCTGCCACATCTCGGAGTTCTTCCATTCGTCCAGCTCCGCCTGGAGCTTCTGACGATAGTCAGCGGCACTGCACGTGTCGAGCACGCGTCGTGTCTCCACGCCCTGCTGAACGTCCCGATAGAGGAGTTCGAAGAGGGGCCGGGTCGCCGTCTCAAAGCGCTTTGCCCAGTCGAGTGCCCCACGTTGCGCCGTGGTGCTGCAGGCGCCGAACATCCAATCCATGCCGTGCTTGCCGATGAGCGGATAGAGGCTCTGCGTCGCTTCCTCGACGGTCTCGTTGAACGCCTCACTCGGGGAATGCCCCATCGATCGCAGGACATCGTATTGTGCCTTCATGAGACCGGCGATCGCTCCCATGAGCACGCCTCGTTCTCCGGTCAGATCGCTCAACACTTCGCGTTCAAAAGTCGTTTCGAAGAGATAGCCCGACCCGATAGCGATGCCCAACGCCAACGTCCGTTCCTTGGCCCGGCCGGTCGCATCCTGATAGATGGCATAACTTGCGTTGATTCCGCTTCCCGCAAGGTAGTTGGTACGGACGGTCCGACCTGACCCTTTCGGCGCCACGAGGACAACATCGACATCCGCCGGAGGCACGACGCCGGTTTGGTCCTTGAAGACCACCGCGAAGCCGTGGGAGAAGTAGAGGGCCTGGCCTTTTCGCAGAGACGCCTCCACCGTCGGCCACATTTCTTTCTGTCCTGCATCTGAAAGCAGGTATTGTACGACGGTTGCCTTCCTGATGGCTTCCTCGATGCTCGGAAAGAGGTTCTTCCCCTCGACCCAACCATCCCGGATGGCATCACTCCATCCGCTTCCCCCTTTCCGCTGTCCTACAATAACGTTGATGCCGTTGTCGCGCAGGTTGAGCGACTGTCCGTAGCCCTGCGGTCCGTACCCAATGATCGCAACCACCTCATCCTTGAGGACGTTTTTCGCTTTCGAGAGAGGGAACTCTTCGCGCGTGACGACCTCTTCTGCAGCACCGCCGAATGTGATCTTCGCCATAATTCTGTCATCTCCTGATAGTCAAGGGTTTATCAAATTCGTTGCGCCTATTATGCAGAGCCCGTGCGCCGGTACGCAGATGGTTCCACGACATAATCGAGCCATTCGTTCGAGAACTTGTGTCGTCCATGAATGGCCGCGTGGAATTCCTTCTGAAGCTTCCGCGTGATCGTTCCGGTTGAACCGTTCCCGATCGTTCGGAAATCGATCTCACGAAGCCCGATGCATTCCGCGGCGGTTCCACAGACGAATACTTCATCGGCGGTGTACAGCTGATCGCGCGAGATAGGCCTTTCCTGGACTTCGTATCCGCAGCCGCGTGCAATGGCGACGAGCGAAGATCGCGTGATCCCCTCAAGGATGGGGGCGAGGTCCGGCGTGTAGATGACGCCATGCTTGACGATGAACAGGTTCTCCCCCGTGCACTCTGCGACGTAGCCCTCGGGATCGAGCAGGATCGCTTCCTCGAACCCCAGCCGGACCGATTCCGTTTTTGCCAGAAAGCTGTTGACATAGTTCCCCGAGATCTTTGCCTTCGTCATCATCACGTTCGGATGATGGCGTGTGAAGGACGCGATATTCGCCCGAACACCGTGTTCCAGCGCTTCCTTGCCGAGGTAGTTCGTCCACTCCCACGCGGCGATCCCCACCGCCGGCTTGCCGCCGTCGACATTCAGGTTCCACCCGCCGTCAGCCAGAAAAATGAGCGGACGAATATAGCACTCCGTGAACTCATTTGCACGAACCACTTCTTTCACCGCATCAGCAAGGTGTTCCGCGGAGTACGGGAGTGAACGGAATCCGACAATGTGCGCGGATTCCACAAGCCGTTTCGCGTGCTCCTTCAGTCGAAAGACCGCCGGGCCGTGATCCGTCGCATAGCTGCGAATCCCTTCGAACACCCCGAGGCCGTAATGCAGCGCCGGCGTGAGAAAGTGGACCGTGGCCTGCTCAAAGGGCACCAGCGCGCCATTCATCCATACGAACTGCGACTTCATCGCCATATTGTATTCCTCTCACCATGATCAATCGTGATATGATCTCCGTCGTCATCTCCTGTGTCCCCATTCGGCCGCCCAGATCCTTTGTCCGGCATCCATCCAGGATCGTCCGGTGCACGGCCGTTTCGATCGCACGCGCCTCCCGCTCAAGCTGGAATGAATAGCGAAGCATCATCGCCACGCTCAAGATCGTCCCAATGGGATTGGCGATCCCCTTGCCGGCGATGTCGGGCGCGGAACCATGGATCGGCTCATACAGCCCAACCGTTCCCGCGCCGAGCGATGCCGAGGGAAGCATGCCCATCGAGCCGGCAAGCACTGACGCCTCGTCGGTCAGGATGTCGCCGAACATGTTCTCGGTCACGACGACGTCGAAATCTGCGGGCGAGGTGATGAGACGCATGGACGCCGTGTCGACGAGCATGTGGTGCAGCGTGACCTCCGGATGCTTCATCGCCGTCTCCGTTGCGATCGATCGCCAGAGGCGAGAGCTTTCGAGCACATTCGCTTTGTCGACCGAGGTCACCTTCTTCCGCCGCCCTTCAGCGAGACGCAACGCAAGCTCCATGATCCGCTCGATCTCATGCTCATGGTATTCGAGCGTGTCCACCGCGCGCGTCTTCCCCCCTTCCACGAACCGGCCCTTTGGCTGACCAAAATAGAGCCCTCCCGTCAATTCGCGCACCACGATCAGATCGACGCCGCGCAGAAGCTCAGGTCTCAGCGGCGATGCATTCATAAGCGCGGGATAAGGCTTGACGGGCCGGAGGTTCCCGAACACACCCAATCCCTTCCGGAGTGCCAGCAGTCCTTGCTCCGGTCGGACCGGGGCATTCGGGTCGTCCCATTTCGGTCCGCCAACGGCGCCGAGCAGGACGGCGTCTGCCTGCGCGCAGGCTTCCAGCGCTTCATCCGTCAGCGCCGTCGTATGCGCCTCGATCGAACAACCTCCGATCAGATGTCTCGTGTACGTCACGTGATGTCCGTACATCTGCGTCACGGCGTCGAGCACGCGGATGGCGGCATCCGTGACCTCCGGTCCGATGCCGTCTCCCGGGAGCACAGCGATAACTGCTTCCATGTTCAAATCCCTGTCGTTGAATGTTGCCTGGTATGCGCTGTTTCGAATGCTCCAATTGTGGCCTCGAACTTGCGCAAGTATTCGAGTTCATCGACGCCATTCAGAAGGCAGAATTTTGAGAATGGGTCGATCGGGAATTCTGCGACGGCCCCCGAGGCGAATTGCACACGCTGTCGTACGAGGTCGATCGTCACTGTGACGGCGTCCGCGCTCGTGCTCTCCTTCACAAGTTGCCGTTGGTCTTTCGGAGCAAGGATCACCGGCAGCAGTCCATTCTTCATCGCATTGCTTCGGAAGATGTCTGCGAACGAGGTACTGATCACCGCTTGAAAGCCAAATGCCGTGAGCGCCCACGGTGCGTGTTCCCGTGAAGACCCGCATCCGAAATTGTCTCCAGCGAGCAGGATTCGCGCTCCACGATACTTGACATCATTGAGCGGGAAATCGCTCTTCTGCGAACCGTCCGATTCATATCGCCAGTCGGCGAAAAGCTTTTCACCGAAACCCTGTTTGTCGGTCGCCTTCAAGAAACGGGCCGGAATGATCTGGTCCGTGTCGATGTTGTCGACCAGCAGTGGCACGACGCGCGACGTGATTGTTTTGATCTGCGCCATAGAGTATCCTTATAGATGAAGCAACGTTCGGACATCGGTGATCGATCCGGTGACCGCAGTGGCGGCAGCGGTGAGCGGAGATGCGAGAAATGTGCGTCCTCCCTTTCCCTGGCGCCCTTCGAAATTCCGATTGCTCGTCGAGACCGCATATTGCCCGGCGCTGATCTCATCGCCGTTCATCGCGATGCACATGGAACAGCCGGACTCGCGCCATTCCGCTCCAGCCTTCTTGAACACTCGGTCCAGCCCTTCCGCTTCCGCCTGCCGCTTCACGTCTTGCGAACCCGGTACGACCAATGCGCGGATGTTCGGGGCGACGCGACGGCCGTTGAAGATGCGGGCCGCTTCACGAAGGTCGGAAATGCGCGAGTTCGTGCAGCTGCCGATGAAGACCACATCGACCGGCTTGTTGAGCAGCGCTTCGCCGGGCTGGAGTCCCATGTAGCGAAGTGCTTTCTCGAGCGTTGCACGTTCGGACGCATCGGCGACACGGTCGGGATCGGGGACGCGGTCGGTGATCTTCATCCCCATTCCCGGATTGGTGCCGTACGTGATCATGGGGACAACGTCCGATGCATTGAGGGTGACCGTGCTCTCGTACGATGCTCCGGGATCCGTGGGCAATGCGTTCCATGACGCGATCGCACGATCCCATTCCTTCCCCTTCGGCGCGAATTCGCGGTCCACAAGATATGCGTAGGTCTTCTCATCGGGCGCGATCATGCCCGCCCGCGCTCCGCCTTCGATGGACATGTTGCAGATGGTCATGCGCGATTCCATCGAGAGCGCCCGGATGGCTGAGCCCGTGTATTCGATCACGTGTCCCGTCCCACCGCCGACGCCGATCTTCGCAAGCAACGCAAGGATGATATCCTTTGCGGCTACGCCAACACCGAGCGTCCCGTCAATGCGCACTTCCATTGTCTTTGGCTTCCGCTGCAGCAGACATTGAGTCGCCAGCACATGCTCGACCTCGCTTGTTCCGATGCCGAATGCAAGCGCGCCAAATGCTCCGTGCGTCGCCGTGTGACTATCCCCGCAGACGATGGTCATGCCGGGCTGCGTCAATCCGAGTTCCGGACCGATGACATGTACGATGCCTCGCTGTGCGTGCTGCATCCCGTAGAGACGGATACCGAATTCTGCCGCGTTGGTCTCGAGCTGTTTCATTTGCGCCGCTGCCTGAGCATCCGTGAGAGGCACGGAGGGATCGGTCGTCGGGATGCTGTGGTCCATCGTCGCAACGGTTCGTTCCGGACGCCGCACGCTCAGGGTTCTGCGTCTCAATCCATCAAATGCCTGAGGCGAGGTCACCTCGTGAATGAGATGCAGGTCGATATACAGCACGGCCGGCGAATCCGGCTCCTGCGCGACGATGTGTTGTTCCCAGACCTTTTCGAAAAGCGTTCTCGGGATTGCCATGTGGAAAATGTCTCTGCTGTGAATTGGTGAATATGACTTCTGTGAATTGCTTTCCATGTTCTCGCGGCCGTCATCGTGAGCTTGTCGAACGATGACCGTCCTTCTGGATGTTCTCACGGCAGAACTGGTGTATTCTCCGCATCCACCAGGTGCGACTCCGCTTTTCGGCGCCGCGAAGCCAGCGCACGATTGAGCGCCTCCAAATACGCCTTCACGCTTCCGGTGATGATGTCCGTACTCGCCGAACGTCCATTGAAGAGCAACCCGTCGCATTCGATCCGGACGAACACCTCTCCGATCGCATCATGTCCGTAGCTCACGGACTTCACAGAGTATTCCGTCAGTTTCGCCTCGACCCCCGTGATGCGCTCGAT
>JBFYQI010000157.1:0-3130 GCA_041302875.1 Ignavibacteria bacterium | reverse complement strand
TCTTCGATCAATTGTGAACGCATCGTGCGGAGTTGCCCGCTGATGCCGACCTTATATTGATGCGGGTTCTCGAATCGCCGGTATTCCGCCGGAAGCAACTCCAGCCGTTGGCGGGCGTACGCCGCACTCGCGTCGGGCGTCGGCAACGGACCGACCAGCCGCCCGTCCTTCATGACGGGAATCAACAAATTCTCATGCCGATAGCGGCTCACCGACCGATGCTGCTCGGGGAAGAAGGGATGGTATAAGCTCTCGACTCGTTGTTCGTTTTCCAGCACGATGCCGTCGGAGTCGAACGTCCCGTTCTCGTTCAGGAATCGCAGCACGCGCTTCTTGCCGGGGAGCGTCGTCTTGGTGAAGTTGTCCGAGAACTTGAGGGTCGGCCGTCCGCCGCAGACCCCGAGTTTGTACACGCCATCCAGCGCGGGCGAATCCATCGCCGTGACGAGCCGGGTCCCGACGCCAAAGGCATCGATCGGAGCCTCCTGCTGGAGCAGACTGCGAATGAGATACTCGTCCAACTGATTTGAAACAACGATCTTGACGTACGGGAGTCCGGCCTCGTCCAGCATCGCGCGGGCGTGTTTGCTCAAATAGGCAAGATCGCCGCTGTCGAGCCGGATGCCCAGCAGCCGATGGCCGTTCTGCTCCAACTCCTTTGCGACGGTGATGGCATTCGGCACGCCGGACCGAAGCGTGTTGTACGTGTCGACGAGGAGATAGCAGTTGTTCGGATAGATCGTCGCGAAGGCGCGGAAGGCCTGAAGCTCGTCGGTGAAGCTCTGAACCCACGAATGCGCCTGCGTCCCGGTTGTCTGCAGTCCGTAGTGGAACGCGGCATAGACGTTCGAGGTCGCATCGACGCCCCCGATGACCGCGGCCTTGCTCGCATGGATCCCTCCAAGTCCCTGCGCCCGACGGAGTCCAAAATCGACCACGCGCCGGTTCCCGGCGGCGAACCGAATGCGGGACGCCTTTGTTGCGATGAGCGACTCGAAGTTCAGGAGATTCAGCAGAAGGGTTTCGATGATCTGCGCTTCGATGAGATTGCCTTCCACCCGTACGATGGGGGCGAGCGGGAAGACGAGTTCTCCTTCCCGGACGGAGTGGATCGTTCCGTGGAACCGGAACGCGCGAAGGTATTCCAGGAATTCCTGCTTGAAGCCGAACTGACGCAGGTATTCGATCTCCGGCTCCTCGAACCGCAGCGTCTCGAGGATCTCCAGCAGATCGCTGATGCCGGCGAAGATCACATAGCCGCCGCTGAACGGATTTTCCCGATAGAAGAAATCGAAACTTGCATCTGCGTTTCCATGGCCGGAAAGGAGATATCCCTGAGCCATGGTCAGTTGATAGAAATCAGTGTACAGCGCCGCGTGTGAATGAAAGACTTTCATGGGATGATTCAGAATGCGTTAGGAATATGACGAACGATGACCTCCGCTCCGCGTTGCTCGATCGCGACCACATCCAGCCGGCAGGGACGATTCTCGATCCGGTTCACAAGGAGGAAGCCTTCCGCGATCCGGCGGATCTGCCGCTGCTTCGCGGGCGTGATGGAATCCTCCGGAAGCCCGTGCGACCCGCTCCGGCGGAACTTGACCTCGACGAAGACTAAGGTCTCTCCTTCTTCCGCGATCAGGTCGATCTCCCCCCGACCGAAACGGAAGTTCTTCTGGAGAATGCGGAATCCCCGCCCTTCCAGAAAATGGACTGCAATGTCCTCTCCTGACGAACCGATCTCCCGTTTGTTCATTCACCCCCCGAGGATGTGTGCAGGAGAAGTACGAAAAGGTACCCAAACAACCAAGGAAAAACAATCCACGGAATTGGTCATTCCGTATGGGAGGAACGATCGTCCGGATGCGGAAACGCGAGAGATTCCTGCACTGCGTGGAGATGAAACGATCTGCGGTGGACCGGACTCAGGCCGTACCGGCGAATTGCCTCGATGTGCTCGCGGGTGCCGTAGCCTTTGTTCCGGGTAAAACCGTATTGTGGATACTCCTCATCCAGCCGTTCCATCAGCCGATCGCGTGTTTCCTTCGCCACGATCGAGGCGGCTGCAATGCTGGAGCAAAGGGCATCGCCGTCCACGACGGTGCGGAAGGGGAGCGATTCGTGCCGAAACCGATTGCCGTCGACGAGAACGTATTCGGGCACGATATCCAGGGCGTCGAGAGCCCCCCGCATCGCTTCCAGCGTCGCCTGCAGGATGTTGATGCGGTCGATCGTCGCGTGGTCAACGACGCCGACTCCGACCGCCAATGCCGATGCGTGGATCTGGTCGAACAATTCTGCTCTCCGGTGCCTCGGGAGCTTCTTCGAATCATCCACCTGCCCGACCTCCCTACCCTGTTCGATGATGACCGCTGCGGCCACCACCGGACCCGCAAGCGGACCGCGACCGGCTTCATCCACGCCAGCGATGAAGCGGTAGCCTTGAGCCCAGAGGGAGCGTTCGAGGAAGAAAGAGGGCATGGGGGAATAGGGGATTGAGGATTGGGGATTGCGGATTGGGAATTGTGGATTGGGGATTGTGGATTGGGCTATAGTGATCCAGCAATGATGGCGGCGAGGCCGAGGATCATGCAGAGTTTCAGGCGATGGCTGTGCCGCCGCATGGCCGCTGGAGAGTGATCATTCCACACGGTAAAAATGGTGTACGCCACGAGGGCGTCGACCGGCGATACCGAGACGATGAACCATCCGGAGTACAGACCGGAGAAGTGTGCGATCACCGTTGTCAAGATCAGCGACGCAAGAACCCCAGACGCGATCGCGAGAGCTGGGCGTGCGCCGCGGATGATCGGATAGGTCCGCGCACCGTGCGCCCGATCTCCCTCGATGTCTTCCACATCCTTGATGATCTCACGCGCGAACACGAGCAGAAATGCAAACGCCGCCGGAACCAGGCCCCGCACCACATCTCCGGCCACCGTCGCGCCGTAGATGAATGCCATCCCGACCATGACTGCCACGGTGAGATTTCCCGCAAGCGCCGTTCGTTTCAGCGCCGCGCTGTAGACAAACATCAGTGCGAGTGAACCCAAAACGATCAGCAACGCCGGGAGCGAGAGGAGGAGATTCAGGAGGATCGCGACGATCGTCGTCACGAGCCAGACCATCG
>JBFYQI010000120.1:0-3243 GCA_041302875.1 Ignavibacteria bacterium | reverse complement strand
GCACGTTGGTGCATGCTATTGAAGTAGAATTCGTATTTCTTGTCCCCTTGTCCTATCTTCACGCCAGCCGGGGAAATCAGATTGGCCAAGATGCCGGCACTCGTCGTCCTAGGGAAGATGACGTTCAGCGCGACGTCATAACCGTCCTTCCTTGCTCGCCAAATCTCCCGCACCAGAGGCAGCCATTCCTTGTGAAGCACGTAGACAGAATCGATCCATGGATTGAACCGAATGATCTGCTCGTTCAACGGGCTGGCAAACACTCCCACGCGAAGATGCGGGTATCGCTGCTTGATGAGCCGAAAGACCGGGGTCGTGACGACCATGTCTCCCAAACGATCGTATCTCAGGATCATTACGGAGCGGATTCCGGTTGGAGCCAGAGGAAGATCGACCTTCGAATTGCGTAGAAGTCGCTTCAAGAACGGATAGACAATTCGATGTCTCCAAAAGAGTTCCAGTCGCCGTATTCGGGTTGGGCTTGACGTCATTGGACAACCCCGAATTCAGGTTTCGTCTCACGAAGAAGTTCTTTTGCCTCATTGAGCACCCGTTCGACCGGAATCGTCTTGAGGTCATCGACTGAAGTCACGATCGTCCTTGAAGGGCTGAGATACGGGTCCCAAATTCTGAGGTCGGGATTGGATTGGACGTAGAGCACGACGGCCGGGAGCCGGAAGGCTGAAGCGAGATGGACAGCTGAAGTATCAGGCGTCACCAGGAATGACAAGCGCCGAATGACGGCGGCGAAATGGTCAAAGGATGGGGTTGGCTTACAGAGCATCGCGCCGGTCTGCGATGCGATCGCCTGGGCTCTCGATGCATCAGCAGGCTTGTAGAGGATGAGGAGCTTGCCCTTCGTAATCACGTCGGAAAGGGAATGAACCAGGGCGGCATAGTTCGCGATTCCCCAGAATCTCGTTTCTGTTCCGGCAGAGATATTAATTCCCAGAACTGGAGATCTGTGAATGCCTAGGCGCTCGAACATCCCCTCCGCGAACGCCTCTGCATCGACACCCGGCCAATATTGGGGGTGCAGGTCCACGTTTTTCGGGTCGATTCCGAAAGGGCGCAGCAGTTCGCCCAAACGGTCGATGATGTGAGAGTCCCGTCGAGACAGCAAAGGAACACGGATGTCGTAGGCGTAGCCGTTCTCCTTATCGAGCCCCACATTCAATCCGGCACCGGCAAGCATGCAGAGAATCGTCGATGTTGCGGACGGATTGTCCATAAGGTCGATAACGAAGTCATATCGCTCAAGTCTAATGTTTCTAATGAGTTGAATCGTCCCTGATAACGTCTTATTGTAGATCCATTTTCGTCGAATGTTAGGGTTGTTTGCCAATGCGAGGTGGTTCTTGGGGCTGAGGACGGCATCAAGCGTGGCATCAGGGTAGCGGGTTTTGAGGGCAGAAAATAGCGCGGTCGAGACCAGGACATCCCCGAGCATGTCCTGTCTGATGAAGAGGTATTTGGCCTTCGCGAGGTCGGCGACATCGTTTCCAGGTCTGCGCCTTATTGCGCGGAGGGTCCTGACTACCGACCGCCTCAGGGCGAGTTCGATGCGCTTCCCAAACCGGTCTGCCACGGCTACAGTTTCCTCCGAGGGCCGTTCCCCTTCCGCTTCGACCGCTCGGCTTTCTTGTCATCGGCGAATTGGAGTGCGTGGAGTCGCTTGAACAGGCCCCCCTGCTTGTTCAGGAGTTGTCGGTGTGTCCCTGATTCGACGACTCTTCCCTTATCCAGCACGACCACACGGTCGCAATTCGCGACAGTCGAAAGCCGGTGTGCGATGACGAGCGACGTCCTCCCTTTCATCAGCCGGTCGAGAGCTTCCTGCACCATCAGCTCCGACTCCGTGTCCAGGGCGGATGTGGCTTCATCCAGGAGCAGGATCTTCGGATCGCACAGGACCGCTCGCGCAATGGCGATGCGTTGGCGCTGTCCACCTGAAAGCTGCAGTCCCCGCTCCCCCACTTCCGTCAGGTATCCATGCTCGAGCTGTTCGATGAAGATGTGCGCATTTGCTCCTTTTGCCGCCTCGATCACCTCCGCGCGCGTGGCGTTTGGTCTCCCATACCGAATGTTGTCCTCGATGGTTCCCGAAAACAGAATGACATCCTGCGGCACCATCGCGATCTGACTTCGAAGTGCCCTCAGATCGAAGTCCTGGATCGCGACATCGTCGATGACGATCCGTCCCTGCGTGACCTCGTAGAACCTCGGAAGAAGCCCGATGAGCGTGCTCTTTCCGCCGCCGCTGGGTCCCACCAAGGCCACCCGTTCCCCGGGCTTCACCTCCAATGTCACATCGTGCAACGCTTCGGCATCTCCCGTGTACGAAAACGAGACCCGTTCGAATCGGATCCCGCCGTTCTGGATCGTCCGGTGTCCCCCTGTTCCTTCCTGCTCCCGCTCAAGATCCAGCAGTTCGAACACATACCCTGCCGACACGAGCGTCTTCTGGATGCGCGCCGCTCCTTCGCCAAGCGCTTTGATCGGCTTTGCCAGGTTGATCATCAAGATCAGGAAGAAGATCATCGTCTCGATCGTCATCGCTCCCTGAATGAACAAGTACCCGGAGAAGATGACCAGCAGCGATGCAGCGAGCGTGTTGAACATCTCGTTCGTCGGACTGAGGAGCGCCATGACGCGAACGATCTTCATGGAATAATGATAATTCGCCTCGACCTTCTGCTTGAACGCCTGCTGTTCGTCCTGTTCCCGGGTGAACAGCTTCACGATGCGGATCGATGCGATCTTCTCCTGCAGGAATGCGGAAATCTCGGCGAGCGTATTCGTCAGATGGTGACTGTACGACCTGATACGGTCGCCGAACTTCCTGGAGATCTCGCCGGACACGGCGAAGATGAGAATGGTCACAACCGTCAATTGCCAATTCGTCGTGAACAGCGCCGTGGCAAAAACAATGGAATACACCAGATTCTGCGCGATCTCGACCATCTGCCCAAGCGACAGTTCCAGGTTGTTCACGTCGTTCGTGATCCGGGACATGATATAGCCTGTCTTGTGCGAATCGAAGAAGCGGATGGGCAAGACCGCGATGCGGTCGAAGAGGTCGCGGCGGAAGCGCATGAGGAGTTTCTGCTGAACGGAACTCATGACGTATTCACGGATGTACACGAAGACCACCTTGACCATGACGAGACCGATCACGGCGATCGCAAAGCGATAGATCAGCTGGAAGCTCTCCTCGCGCCCTGTCACCGTAAAGGTATACAG
>JBFYQI010000052.1:0-2640 GCA_041302875.1 Ignavibacteria bacterium | reverse complement strand
GACGGATCATCGACGGCATGGCGGCTGGGAATTTCACGACGGCACAGAGCGCGATGGTCGATATCTCGGCGGACGAGCAGGAACGGACGGCGAATCTGGGATTGGTCGGCGCGGTGTTCGGCGTGGGATTTCTGCTGGGGCCGCTGGTCGGCGGCGTGCTCAGCAACGTCTCGCACTCGTTCCCATTCATGTTCGCGGGCATTCTTGCGTCGGTCAATGCGGTGATCGCGTTCTTCTTCTTCCCGGAGACGAATAAGCGCCTGAATCGAGATCTCCCGCTCCGATTCAACCCTCTTCGTCCGCTGGCGCTTGCCGCGCAGAATGTTCCCCTGCGGCCGCTCTTCATCACCTGGTCCATTTTCGCGTTCGCGTTCGTGACCAGCCAGTCTGTGTTTGGCCTCTTCACAAAAGACGTGTTCGGCATGAGTGCGTTCCAGACCGGACTCGCGTTCACGCTGGTCGGCGTCGTGATGGTGGTCAACCAGGGATTGCTCCTCAAGAAATTCTGGACGGCACGCTTCAGCGATTATCAGATCGAAGTGATGATGCTCGCGATTCTGGCCGCGGCGCTCGTGCTGATCTCAAGCGGACTGCTGCCGCTATTCTATCTGGGAATGATCGCCCTGGGAACGGGACAAGCGAACCTTCGCGTGGTGATCACGACACAGGTGACACGAGTGAGCGATCCCAAACGAAAAGGAGAGATGATTGGAATTCTTGCCGCGCTCATGTCCGCGTATATGGTTGTAGCGCCTATCGTGAGCGGAATGCTGTATGAGTTGCACCATCAGCTGCCGTATGCGGTTTCCGCTGCGGCACTATTGGCCGGGGTGTTCATTGCGGTGCGGAATCCCGTGCGTGTGATCCCGCAGAACGGATCGGCGGAAGCACCTGCGAAGACGGTGGTGTAGGAGCTATCTATGGTTCGACCCCGCACAGAGCGCAGGGGCAAGCAGGCTCACCATGACTGCGATTCGAAACTCGTCATCCTGAGCTCCGAGCTTGTCGAGGAGTCGAAGGATGACCGATAGTCAAGCGTCGGTCCTTGACACCCCTCGACAGGCTCGGGGTGACGCGCTCAAGGTGACGCGCGTACGAGCAGCACTGGCATCGTCTGAAATCGCAGTAGAAATCTTCCAGTCGATATGAGACTCCTGAAGCGAATATTAGTGCGCATACGCTTCCGTCCTGAATGGATGGTCATCGCGTACTGCTATTTCATCATCTTCCATCTGCTTCCGTCCGTGGTCATCCTCCCGACCGTCACGGTGGACCCGAGCATCTTCACGAACGCGATCCTCTGGTTTCTCGGCGGGATCATCGGCGTTTCGGTGGTGGTCGGATATCAGTCGCGAAAGCCGGCCGGCACGGAAGCAGGACTCGCCTCGTTGCTGTATGCGGGAACGATGACGATCGTACTGCGATGGGACTTTTCGATGGGATGGACGAGTTCCGGCCTGACAGAGGAGCACCACAAGACGCTCGTGTACGTGATAGGGATCGCCGTTGTGCTGGCGATACTTGGTGCATGGGGAGGATGGGCCATCCGCCGCGTGCGACAACGCCTGCAGGGCAAATGAAAAGGGATCGCATGATGCTGCAACGCGATCCCTTCTTCAACTGAACAACCGGGACGGTTTCTATTCGTCCTTGATCTTCTCCAGGAGTTCCGCCGCTTCCTTCTTGAACTGATCGTCGTCCTCGTCTTCCTTGCCGAGTGTTGCGATCTTCGTCAGCTGCTCTCTCGCCTTGTCGAACTCATCCTCTTCGATGTACGCCTTTGCCGCGTCAATGCGGTACATGATAAACGACGGACGAAGCGCGATCGCCTGTTCGAACAGCTTCAGCGATTCTTCCATGTTGCCCCAGCCAAGGCCGAGAGGCCAACGGACTATCTTCGGCTTCTCGCACACTTTGAAATGCGTCCGCGCGAGGACGTACACGGGAGCGGCGTTTTTCGGGTCGAGCTGCATCGCTTTTTCGCAATCCGCCTTCACCGACTTCACCAGGTCGATCGACTCCCAGATCCCCTTGAACAAGGCGACGCGGCCGTTCGCGATCGCTCGGCGCGTGTAGCCCATCGATCCCTCCGAGTTCGCCTGGATCGCCTGATTGGCAAAGTCGAGCGACTTCGCGTAATGCTTCAGCTGTTCATCCTTTTCTGCATCGGTCTTGGCGGGCAGATGCTCGCCGATATCAACGTAGGTTCGGCTGATCCGCCACAGCACATCGTAGTCCTTGGGCGCAAGGGCAAGCGCCTCTTCAAACTTTTTCAACGCCTTTGCATTATCGAAGGCCTGCTCGGCGAACGCGTCTCCTTCTCGAATGAGCGCGTTCACTTGTGCGGTGTCGACGGGGGAAGCGATGGCGATACACACTGCCACGGTCAGAAGGAATGCCAGGGTCATCAGACGCACAGGGATCTCCTTTGGTGTGATGGATGGAAGTTATGAATCCTTGCCTGTCAAACGACGGAGTTCGTCGCGCAGATGGGCCGCCTTCTCGTAGTCCTCACGGGCGATGGCTTCTTCCAGTTGCGTCTGCAATTGCTCCACGCGGGATGGGCGGGGCTTGGGTGTCTCTTCCGATTCAGGCTTTGCGGCGGAGGGGGGCGGAGTCACCTTGTCGGCGTCGTCGCCT
>JBFYQI010000024.1:0-5701 GCA_041302875.1 Ignavibacteria bacterium | reverse complement strand
TCGCTGCGTTCGCGTCGGGAACACGCTCTCCATCGATGCTGACGCCTCCCTGGTCGATGAGGCGACGAGCCTCTCCCTTTGACGCGGCCAGCTTGGTTTCCGTCAGGAGTGCGACCATCGTTTTCAAAGAGCCATTGGGCGGAAGACGAAATTCTTCGATGACATCCGGTACGCTTTTCTCGATGAAGATCCGGTCGAATTCTTCTTCGGCTTGTTGAGCCTGCGCCGCATCGTGATACATGCGCACGATCGTCCGCGCGAGCTCTCGTTTCAGGTCCCGCGGGTTCGTTGCGGGATCGGCCAGCTGCTGCTTGATGCGGGCAAGGTCGGCGCTCAGGACGCCCGTCGCCAATTCGTAATACTGGTAAATGAGGGTATCCGGGATGCGGAGTGTCTTTCCGTACATGTCCTTCGGCGTCTCGCTGATCCCGATGTAGTTATCGAGCGATTTGCTCATCTTCTCCACCCCGTCCGTCCCCGGCAGGATGGGCATGGTCAAAATGACCTGCGGTTCCAGGCCATATTCGCGCTGGATGTCCCGCCCGACGAGCAGATTGAACTTCTGGTCGGTCCCCCCCAACTCAACGTCTGCCTTGATCGCGACGGAATCCATCGCCTGGGCGAGGGGATACAGAAATTCATGCACGGAGATGGGTTCTCCTGCCTTGTAGCGGAGCGTGAAATCGTCCCGCTCCAGCATCCGGGCGACAGTGTACTTGCTGGCCAATCGGATGACGTCGACGAAGCTCATCTTGCTGAGCCATTCGGAATTGTACACCATCGAGACGCGATGTGAGGTGAGGATCTTCGTCGCCTGTTCGAAATAGGTTTGGCCGTTCTGGCGGGTTTCCTCGATCGTCAATGCCGGACGCGTCTTGCTGCGCCCCGATGGATCGCCGATCATCCCGGTGAAATCGCCGATGATGAGAATGGCTTGATGGCCAAGGTCCTGGAATTGACGCAGTTTGCGAAGGACGACCGAATGGCCCAAATGGAGGTCGGGGCGGCTAGGGTCGCAACCGAGTTTGACGGTCAGGGGCGTCTTTGACTGGATGGAACGCTCGATCTTGCGAGCGAGGTCTTCTTCGGGTATGATCTCAAACGCGCCTCGGCGGATGAGATCGATCTGTTCATTGAGGGGTGGGAACAATTCCTACGTGCGGCTCCTCTTGATGCGTGCGATGTGGCGGTCGGCCTCGCGCTTCGCGATCGACTCGCGTTTGTCGTAACTCTTCTTTCCTTTGGCGATCGCAAGCTCCACTTTCGCATACGGCCCTTTGAAGTAGACCGACAAGGGGATCAGCGTCAGGCCTTTTTCGGCGACCTTCGCCTGGAGTTTGCGGATCTCTTTGCGGGAGAGGAGAAGCTTTCGGGTGCGTCGCGGGTCGTGGTTGTAGATGCTCCCATGCTCATAGGGACTGACGTGCATCCCTTCCAACCACACTTCGCCTCTTCGGATGGCGGCGAACGCATCCTGCAAATTCGCGTTCCCTTGCCGGATCGATTTTACCTCGGTGCCGGTGAGAACGATCCCCACCTCAAGACTCTCGAGGATAAAATATTCGTGTCGTGCTTTTCGGTTCGAGACCGTAACACGCTGTCCGTTCTCCGCCATTCCGCCAAATTTTTGCTACAACATAATCCAAAAGTCGACAAGAATCAATGAATTGGCGAAAAAAGAGGAACTTGCATTTGTCAAGGGGCGTTAAGAACTGCGGAAGCGGTCAAATTGCCTTTGCAGGCATTTCTGGATATATTTGAAAGTTTAGAGCGTTCAGGCGAGCAAGCGAAAGGATTTCTATGGCTGAGAAACAGTTCGATGTGACGATCGTTGGCGGCGGACCAGGTGGGTATGTTGCGGCGATTCGCGCCGCGCAGCACGGACTCTCCGTTGCTTTGGTCGAGAAGGACAAACTGGGCGGGGTTTGTCTTAATTGGGGCTGCATTCCCTCGAAAGCCCTGCTCAAGAGCGCGGAGTTGTACAACGCGTTCAAGAAATCGGCGGAGTTCGGCATCTCGCATACAGGCCTTTCCTACGATTTTTCGAAGATCATCGCACGGAGCCGAGGAGTTTCCGACCGCGTTTCGAAGGGGGTCGAGTTCCTGATGAAGAAGAACAAGATCGAGGTCTTCTCGGGATCGGCGAAGTTGACAGGGAGGAATTCCCTCGAGGTCAGCCGCGACGGCAAATCGGTAGAGACCCTCAAGTCCAAGAAGATCATCCTCGCAACCGGTGCGCGTCCTCGGTCGATTCCCGGAGTGACCATTGACCGGAAGAAGATCATCACGAGCTCTGAAGCAATGACGCTACCCGAACAGCCCAAGTCGATGATCGTCATCGGGGGGGGAGCTATCGGTATCGAGTTCGCGTACTTTTACAATTCGTTCGGCACGAAGGTCACGGTCGTTGAGATGATGCCATCCATCCTCCCGATCGAAGACAAAGAGATCACCAAGTTGCTTGAGTCCAGTCTGAAAAAGTCCGGGATTGAGATCCTCACCGGTGCGAAGGTCGAAGGAGTAAAGGTTGCCGATCAAGTGACCGTCACTATGACTGGAGCTGATGGGGCGAAGAAGGAAGTCGTGGCGGATGTGGCGCTGATGGCCGTAGGTGTGCAAGCGAACAGCGAAAACCTCGGCCTCGAAGCGGTCGGCATCAAGACCGATCGCGGCATCGTTGTTGTGAACGAGTTCGGCAAGACGAACGTGGACAGTGTGTATGCCATCGGCGATCTCTCAGGTCCTCCATGGCTCGCGCACGTGGCCTCGCATGAAGGGATCGTTGCTGCAGACCACATTGCCGGCAAAGCGAAGCATGGCGTGGACAAGACGAATGTTCCAGGCTGTACCTATTGCCAGCCGCAGGTTGCGAGCGTCGGCTTGACGGAAGATGCTGCGGTCGCCAAAGGATACAAGGTAAAGGTCGGCAAGTTTCCATTCCGTCCGCTCGGCAAGGCGATGGCCATCGGCGAGACCGAAGGTATGGTCAAGCTTGTCTTTGATGAAAAGTACGGCGAACTGCTCGGAGCGCACATCATTGGTTCCGAGGCAACCGAGATGATCGCGGAGCTCGGCATTGCGAAGGCGCTCGAAACGACATGGCAGGAATTGTTCACCACCATGCACGCGCATCCGACCCTCTCCGAAGCGGTGATGGAGGCGGCCGGTCAGGCATTCGGCGTCGCGATAAACATTTGATGTCGACCGTGAGAAGGAAAACGTCATCCTGAGTTTGTCGAAGGATGACGACAACACTTACATCAAGCTTCGACGCTCTCAGCCCGGCGATAACGAAGCTTCACGACGAGTTTCGAGAAATCGCACGTAGTGAGCTCTCTAGTACATCACGATGCTTCTAGGCCGCAGATCCAGTTCTCATCGCTCGGGCGAACGCGCTACGGCGAAGTGTGGGACCTGCAACGTGCGCTCTGGGCGCTACGCACAGAAGGTGCGATCGGCGATATCGTGCTCCTGACCGAGCACGAACACGTCTACACGATCGGCAAATCGGGCGACGACAACCATCTTCTGGCAAGCGTTGAGGAACTCCGCGCGGGTGGAATCGAGGTGTTTGCCGTCGACCGGGGCGGTGACATCACCTATCATGGCCCTGGACAACTCGTCGGCTATCCAATCCTGGACCTGAATTCCCGCATGCCCGACATCCACAAGTATCTGCGTGACATCGAGGAAGTGCTCATACGCACGCTCCGCACATACGGCCTTACGGGCGTCCGCGAGGAGGGCATGACCGGAGTGTGGGTGGATGGAGAGAAGGTGGCGGCGATCGGCGTCAAGGTCAGTCGATGGGTGACCATGCACGGCTTCGCGCTCAACGTCAACACGGATCTTTCGAAGTTCGGGCGCATCATTCCATGCGGGATCTTCCACAAGGGGGTGACGTCGATGGAGCGATTGCTTGGCCGGTCGGTCCTTATGGACGAGGTGATCACTCGATTGGAACGATCGTTTGAAGAGGTGTTCGCTTGTCAGCAGGTACCCGTTTCGGCGGAGGCCATACGGCAAGCCGTCGAGCGTGGCGGCACCAAGGAAGCAACAACGATTTTGATCGGTTAGAGGAGAGATGAGAAAGATGGGGAAGACCCAGACGGCGACACGAGAGCGGGAGACCAACGTGATCGGTCTGAGCAAAGAACGATTGCTCAAGGCATATCGCACCATGGTGCTCTCGCGTCGATTGGACGAGAAGCAGATGATCCTGCTGAAGCAGGGGAAACTGTTCTTCCACATCGGTGGTTCGGGACACGAAGCGGCACAGGTGGCAGCCGCGACCGCGTTGAAGCCGGGGTATGACTGGGCGTGCCCGTACTATCGCGATCAGTCGTTTTCCCTGCAGTATGGGATGACCTCCCGGGAGGTCTTCTTGGCTGCAATGCACCGTGCCGAAGATCCGATGACCGGCGCTCGGCAAATGCCGGGACATTGGGGAAAGCCGGAACTCCGGATCGTGACGCAATCCAGCCCGACCGGAACGCAGTATCTGCAAGCCGTCGGCATCGCGCTCGCCGCAAAGAAGGAAGGGGTGGACGAGGTCGTGTATGTTTCCTCTGGAGAAGGGGCAACGAGCGAAGGCGAATTCTTTGAGGCGGTCAACTGGGCGGCGCGCGAATCGCTCCCCGTCATCTTCTTCATTCAGGACAACAAGTATGCGATCTCCGTCCCGGTGGCCTCACAGACCGCCGGCGGATCAGTCTATGAAGCGACCAAGGGCTTTCAGGGTCTCGAGCGATTCGACTGCGACGGAACGGACCTTGTCGAAACGTACCGGGTGATGCAGCAAGCGGTCGAGCGTGCGCGATCGGGGAAAGGCCCTTCGCTGATTCTCGCTCATGTCGTCCGCCTTCTTCCTCATTCGTCATCTGATGATCAGAACAAGTATCGCCCGAAGGAAGAGCTTGAGCGGGATCGCTCCAAAGATCCGATCCCACGCTTTGAGCGTTATCTGATCGAACAGGGAGTTCTCACCGAGAGGGAAGTCCAGGCCATCCGCGAGGAGGTGAACGCGGAGGTCGATGAAGCCGCCGAGTGGGCCGAAACGCGTCCGATGCCGGATCCCTCCACCGTTGCGGATCACGTGTATGGGACGTCGCACGCGAATCCGCCGGCAGAACTCGAGGTACCGGATCACACAGGCCAACGGGTCGTGCTCGTCGATGCGATCAACCACGCACTGCACGAGGAAATGAAGCGCAATCCCAAGATGGTCGTGTTCGGCGAGGATATCGCCGACGGCAAAGGGGGGGTCTTCACGACGACCAAGGGACTGTCGACGACATTCGGTTCGGAGCGAGCCTTCAATTCTCCACTTGCGGAAGCCAGCATTGTCGGCGTCGCGATCGGCATGGCCGTGAAGGGTTGGAAGCCGGTGCCGGAGATCCAGTTCGGAGACTACATCTGGCCCGCGATGCAGCAATTGCGCGATGAACTGGCGATGTTTCGCTATCGTTCCAACAACGTGTGGCCGGCGCCACTGGTGTTGCGCGTGCCGGTCGGCGGATTCATCCACGGCGGACATTACCACAGCCAGAACATCGAAGCCTTCTTTGCGCACATCCCCGGCTTGCGCGTTGCGTATCCCTCCACCGCCGCAGATGCCAAGGGATTGCTCAAGTCGGCCATACGCGGAGATGATCCCGTCATTTTCATGGAGCACAAAGGGCTCTATCGTCAGGGATACGCG
>JBFYQI010000565.1:0-2505 GCA_041302875.1 Ignavibacteria bacterium | reverse complement strand
CCTGAGAACATCATGATCCGCAAGGACGGGATCGTTCAGGTGATGGATTTCGGTTTGGCGAAGCTCCGAGGTGCAACACGATTGACGAAAGAAGGAAGCACCGTCGGTACTGCCGGATACATGTCCCCCGAGCAGATCCAGGGAGCCGACACGGATCATCGATCGGACATTTTTTCTCTCGGCGTGTTGTTGTATGAAATGCTGACGGGACAGCCTCCATTCAAGGGAATCCATGAGACGGCAGTATCCTATGAAGTCGTGAACGTCGATTCACAGCCGATGTCGTCGATCAAAGTCGAGATCCCTCCGGAGTTGGATGCGATCGTGCTGGATTGCCTCGAGAAGGACCCGAACGAACGGACACAGGCCGCGAGCCAGGTTGCACTGGAGTTGAAGCGATATCGGAGAGAATCCAGCAGACAACGGGCAAGCCGCATCACCGCAGCCAGACCGGTTGCCGTTGGTGCATTGTCGCGTGAATCCACCACGCATTCCGCCGCACAGGAAACGATCGGGAACGAGCGATCGACGAAGACGCGCCTCTTCATTGTGGTCGGGATCGTTCTCGCGCTCTGCCTTGGATTTGGGGGCGCGCTCCTGCTTCCCAACACCACCATCGTCGGTCCGACGGTCCGCGGATCTTTGGAATCGCCGGACGGCGTGCGCTTCTATAATGAAAACGGAGGGCACTCTGTGATCTCCCCCGATGGAACTCTTTTCGCCTTCGTCGGGATAGACACGGCAATGAATGCGGCCTTGTATGTACGTCCTCTCAACTCCACCGCCGCCACAAAACTTGCGGGAACCGAAAACGCGGAGTACCCCTTCTGGTCGCCGGACAACAAGTCGATCGCCTTCTTCGCTGGAGAGAAACTGAAGCGCGTCGATGTATCCGGGAGTCCTCCGCTTACTGTGGCTGATGCACCCACTGGTCGCGGAGGCGCTTGGAGTCCTGAGGGGGTGATCGTGTTTTCGCCGGAGGTGTCGCAAAAGGACCTCTTCATCGTGCCTGCATCTGGCGGCACGGCGAAGCCCCTGACAGACCTCGACTCCACTTCAGGGGCCGTCCCCAGGTTTCCTTACTTCCTTCCCGATGGCAAGCACTTTCTCTTTGTCAGCATGATCCTCAACGGTGGCAACACGGTTCAGCGGGAGGATTACCAAGCGTGGGTCGGAGGAATCGATGGTTCAGTCGTCAGCCTTCCACTGAAGGGGGCCTCGAATATGCATTATGCTTCCGGGACGCTTCTGTATCTTCGTCAGGGAACGCTCATCGGTCAGCCATTTGATCCTGAGACGTATCAGTTCAAAGGAGAGCCGGTCCCCTTCGACAACAATGTGAATTTTTGGCCTGCTCGTGCGAAAGGAGATTTTTCCGTCTCGGCAGGTGGGATCCTGCTCTTCGGGGTAAGCGCTCAGGATGCCGTCAGCGAGCTTTTGTGGTTCGATCGGGAAGGCCGGCAGACGGTGATCACGAACGCACGCCCGAGGTATCTCGCAAGCATCGCGCCGGATGCGAACGTGATCGCCTTCGACGAACTTCAGCTTGAGGACGGGAACCTCGACATCTGGTTGTACGACCTCGGCCGCAAGGTCAAGACCCGTTTCACATTCAACGCGAGCGAGGATCTCCTGCCCGTCTGGAAGGCAAAGGGAGAAATGGTCTTCTTCACTTCGAAGAGGAATGGAAGCAAGCACTTCGATCTGTATGCAAAGCTGCCGGGAGGGACAAAGGATGAGGAACTCATCGCTTCGTTGCCGGACCAAGAGATCTACGCAACGGCCTCATCTCCCGACGGCCGGTATCTTCTCCTTACCACCGAAGCGTCCGCAACGAAATGGGATCTCGCGTACTTGGACTTGACAGGCGACCGCAAGGTCATTCCGATCCTCGCGACGAAGTACACTGAGGGTTTGGCCTTATTCTCGCCTGACGGAAAGTGGATCGCATACGCCTCCGATGAATCTGGCCGGAGGGAAGTCTATGTCCGTCCGTTCTTACGAGAGGGATCGCAATGGCAGGTCTCTTCGGGAGGCGCGGAGTTGGTTGGATGGTCCGCAACGGGCGAGATCTTCGTCGTCTCGTCGGGCGCTTTGATGGCTGTGCGGGTGGACATTTCGGGTTTGACACCGCGATTCTCGGTTCCTTCGGAATTATTCCGCATTGGGAACGAGACCGGCCTCGAAGTACGGGATATTACAAGAGATGGAAAGAGGTTTTTGGTCTCCCGCTCGGCGGTTCTTCGCAAGAAGAACTCACATTCGATGATCGTGAACTGGCAGGCAATCGCCGGGGGACAGCAGTGAAACACACAACGCTGAACGGAACGCTATGATCGGGTCCGCAATTGGTCATTACAAGATCCTCGAGAAGCTGGGCGAAGGCGGAATGGGAGTGGTCTACAAGGCGACTGATACCAAACTGAATCGCACCGTTGCGTTGAAATTTCTCCCCGATCGGGTCAACAAGGATGGAGCCGCCAAGGCGCGATTCCTTCAGGAAGC
>JBFYQI010000467.1:0-7651 GCA_041302875.1 Ignavibacteria bacterium | reverse complement strand
CTGAGCTACGGGGTCGGGAAAGTGGGAAAGTGAAAGTGAGGAAGCGGGGAAAGTTGATTAAGTGAATGAAGTGACAAATTCTGTCTGTCAAGATACGAAGTCTTCGTTAGCGATTCAACTCAGCGATCTGGCGCGTGAGTTTCAGGAGTTCCCAGTACGGCGGTGCATATCCATTCTTCCCTTTGAACACTTCCGCCTCTCCACTCAGGAGTTCCACCAGCGACGAATGACGCTCGGCATACCACTCATGCTTGAGCGCTGACGTCGCACTCATCCCCTCAGGGATCGGGCCCACCATTCCGAAGCGATTCACCATCCAACTGTATGCCTTCACGATCCGCGCGAGCGGCAACTTCAGCAGCGAATACTCGATCCGATCTCCCCGCTCTGCTCCCTCCAGCATCACCTCCGTCACTGCATTGTCAGTGTGATCCTTCCGCAGCGTCTCCACATCTCCCCACTCCGCGACGACAACGACCTGCGGATCATATTCGAGATCGGATGGCTCCTGGGTTTCGAAATACCGGACGCCGAAATCCGCAAGCCAATGCCGTACTCCAGACGATGTGATATGTGAACGGCCCATCCAGAGATCGATGCCGACATGCTGATACGCTTCCGAGGCAACCTCGGAACAAAATAGTTCCTCCTGTGACCCGATGTCCATCGCGAAGTCGTACGGGATGTGCCCTTCGCCGGCCCTCCGAAGTGCGTACGTCGCAGCAGTATGCGGCAGCATGGGATTGGCTACGACCTTCGGGTGATCCGAACGGATCCGTACTACCATCACCCGAAGCTTCGTGTCATTGATGTAGTCATCCGGGTTCGAGATCGTCACTCCCCGTTCGATATGCGACTCGATCAGGCGAACCTGGTTCGTCCGCTCGTCGATATGCACCAGCGCGATATGCGAGAAGTTCCCCGGAAAATCGCTCCCCCGTGCAATCAGCGCTGATGTCGGCGCACCTCCCCGTGAAACAAGGATGTCCCCGCTGTGCACTTCAACATCGAGGAGCATCCCGCGCGGCGTCTGCGATGGTTCATCCTGCCCGAGCGACAAGGCCGGAACCGCATGGCCCGGAGGGACTTGGAGCATGACTTCTTCCACAGCCATCCGCCCGCCATACAGCAACCGATAGAGCGTTTCCCGCGATGCGCGCGCGTTCATATCCCAATGACTCGATTGCTCCTTGACGACATCGCGGATCGCCGACACCGCATGACGATACTCCGGCAACCGCTCTGGACACACGGCGATCCACGGACCGAGGAGAAAGACGAGTTGCTCGACTTCCTTGAAGATCGCGGCAGATGGAGGATAGTGCCCGGCCCGAAGAAGTTTTATGCGTTCCTGGAGTTGCCTGAAGGCCGACTCGGCCAGGATCGCGATGTTGTCGCACCCGAGTGAGCGCGAACGCAGGAAGCTCGCTCCGAGACTGTCCCATGCTGCGTCCTGATCCCAGAAGAACGGACGCACAGTCGACGACGGCAGGGGCTGAGGAACAGTGGGATCGGATTCAGGAATCATCAGGGCGAGAAAGATGACCACAAGCACCACCGCGGGCCAGATGATCTGCTTCCGAAAAAGTGATGGCAAAGGAGTTGAGTTCATGAGAGCAGTCGGTACACGGTCGCGTACACGTCGTCGACGGAGATCTCTTGCATGCAGCGGAAATGCCCCTCGGGACAAGTCGCGCTGCCGATGTGCGAACATGGGCGACAATACAGGCCTTCCCGTTCGAGCACCAGGCTCTGTTCCCCCAGCGGGAAGAACCCGAATTCCCGCACGGTCGGACCGAAGAGCGCGATGAGCTTGCGGTGCTTCGCCGCGGCAATATGCATCAGACCGGTGTCGTTCGTGACGATCGCATCGCAGAACTCCATCGCCGCGCCCGTTTCCAGAAGGCCAAGTTCGGCCGTCAGATCTACCACGCTCCCCTTCTCCGAGGCGTCGATGGTCTCTGCAATTCCTCCACAGAGTGCGCGGTCTTCCGGACCTCCGAACAACAGGATGCGTGCATGATCTTGCTTTGCCAGCCGAATGCCAAGTTCGGCATAGCGCTCCGCAGGCCACCGCTTGGTCGCATGGCGCGCAGAGGGACAGAAGCCGATCACGTGCTCATTTCGGTTCAGTTGAAGCGCGGCCATTCGTCCGGAGATGCGAAACAGGATCTCATCCGGGATGTGCAGTTCCAATCCCTTCGCATCATCCTCCACCCCGTATGCATGAACGGGTTCGATATACCGTGTTGCGACAGAGACAACGGCGGAATAGCGGTTCATCTTCTTCGCTATGAGCGCGCGACGCACGCGCAGACGTTTGTCGATCGTCACTGCTCGCGGAACGCCCATGAGGATTCGCAGGAAACGACTGCGCAGGCTTCCATGAATATCGATGAGGAGGTCATACCGTTCTGCACGAAGTGCACGCGCGAGTCTGATGAGCCCCACAAGACCATCCCGGCGGTCATATCCGAACGTCACGTTCAGGTTCGGATTGAACCGCACCAACTCGGAGTATTCCGTCCGCGTCACGAAGTCGATCTGCGCCGTTGGAAATCGTTGCCGCAGTACTCGCAGCAGCGGACTCGCGAGCACGATATCCCCGATGGAACTAAAGCGGAGAATCAGTGTTTTAGAAGGAGAATTCATGAACAATGGTACGCGGAAAAACGGGCAGGTGCAAACGACGGCATGAACAAGGCACAAACAATCGGCGAATTGAGGGCGACCAAATACATCACTCGCCCCGTCAAGGAGGAGATCCGGGAGAATCTCATCCAGTCCCTCCACGCGGGGAGACCGCTCTTCCCCGGAATCGTCGGCTATGAAAAGACCGTCATTCCGGCGATCATCAATGCCATCCTCGCGAAGCACGACATCCTGCTCCTCGGTCTACGCGGTCAGGCGAAGTCGCGCATCGTGCGGCTGTTCCCCTCCTTGCTGGACGAGTACCTGCCGGTCATCAAAGGGTGCGAGATCAACGACGATCCATTTCATCCCGTCTGCAAGCGGTGCACCGAGCTTGTCCGGGAGCACGGCGAAGCCGTCGAGATCGAATGGCTTCATCGCGACCGGCGGTTCTCCGAGAAACTCGCGACGCCCGATGTGACGATCGCAGACCTCATCGGCGACATCGACCCCATCAAGGCGGCAACGCAGCGGCTTCATTTCGCGCACGAAGGCGCGATCCACTACGGCATCATTCCGCGCAGCAACCGCGGGATCTTCGCCATCAATGAACTTCCGGACCTCCAACCGCGCATCCAGGTCGGGCTGTTCAACATCATGGAAGAGAAGGACATCCAGATCAGAGGATTCAACATCCGGATTCCGCTCGATGTGATGATCGTCTTCACCGCCAACCCCGAGGACTACACGAATCGGGGCAATCTCATCACACCGCTTAAAGACCGGATCGATTCGCAGATCCTGACCCACTACCCCCGATCCATCGATGATGCGATCGCGATCACGGAACAGGAAGCCTGGGTCCGACGCAATGGTCGAACGGTCCAGCTTCCGCGCTACATCCGGGAGATCGTCGAGCAGATCGCCTTCGAAGCTCGCAAGAGCGAGTATGTCGACCAGAAGTCGGGTGTCAGTGCGCGGTTGACCATTTCCGCGCTCGAGAATCTCGTGAGCAACGCGGAACGCAGAGCCATCCTCTTCAGCGAGACGAGCATCGTGCCGCGTATCTGCGACCTCGCACATATGCTGCCGGGACTCACGGGTAAGATCGAACTGGTGTTCGAAGGGGAACAGGAGGGCTCGGTCAAGGTTGGAAAGGCGCTCATCGGGAAGGCGGTCCGCGCCGTCTTCCGCGGATACTTCCCGGATCCGAACAAACGGCGATCACGAACCAACGACGAGCGCCCGATGGGGGAGGATTCGCTGTACGGCCCCATCGTTCGATGGTTTGAAGCCGGCAATCGGATCGAGATCGCCGATGACATGCCGTTCGAGGTCTATCACCGTGAATTAGCGCGGATCCCGGAGTTGGCCGAACTCACCGTGCGCTACCTCGGAGTGGATTCGACGAACCTCCTCGAACTCGCACCGGCAATGGAGTTCGTTTTGGACGCCTTGCACCAACACTCGAAGATCGCCAAGGACGAGGTCGAGCATGTGACCTCATACAAGGATATGGTCGGAAGCATGTTTGTCGATCGTTCCCCGGAGGGGGACGAGGAACTCTGATCGGCGGATCCTTCCCTCATGCGCCTCCAATACTCGAAATGGACCCCGGGTTCGATGACGGATGAAGAACGACTGAAGTCGCTCCTCTCCCTCTTCAGTTTCCTGATGATCAAGACCAGCGGAGATCTCGAGGAGACGCTTGAATGGTTGCGGCATCTGGGCGAACGATACGGAATCTTCGACAAGAATCTTACGCTGGAGGATCTCCTCGCCAAGCTGAGGGAACTCGGCCTCCTCGAAGAAACGGATGGAACGGACGTGCTTTCCACACGCGGGCTGCAACATCTCCGTCAGGATGCCTTGCGCCAGATCTTCTCATCACTGAAGAACACGCCGACGGGTGACCACGAAACGGTGCACACCGGTTCAGGGGTGGACCGGTTGAGCGAGACCCGCAAATGGAGCTTTGGAGACCACGCGGCGAACATTGATCTTGGTGCCACACTCGCGAACGCATTCCGGCGGGATGGCATCGATGCGTTCTCCCTCCGGGAGGACGATCTTGAGGTTTACGAGACGGAGGCATTCGCTGGATGTGCGACCGTCGTGCTGCTGGACATTAGCCACAGCATGATCCTCTATGGGGAGGATCGAATCACGCCGGCAAAGCAGGTCGCGCTGGCATTCGCCGAGCTCATCCGCACCCGATTCCCCAAGGACTATCTTGCACTCGTTGTGTTCGGTGACGATGCCAGGCTTGTGAGCCTGAACGAGATTCCCTTCTTAACGGTCGGTCCATTCCACACGAACACGCGCGCGGGCCTTCAAATGGCGCGTGACCTCCTGAAACGATGTGGCAATGTCAACAAGCAGATCTTCATGATCACGGACGGAAAGCCGTCTGCGATCTTCGAGCCGTCCGGCCGCCTCTACAAGAATCCGTATGGTCTCGACCCGCGGATCATCAACAAGACGCTTGACGAAGCCGTTCAATGCCGACGGGAACGAATTACGGTCAGCACGTTCATGGTTGCCCACGATCCGATGCTGGTTGAATTCGTAGAGGAGTTCACCAAAGCGAACCAGGGTCGCGCCTTCTATTCCGGTCTCAACCGCCTGGGAGAACTCATCTTTGTGGATTACCTTCGCAATCGACGGAAGTCCGTGTAAAGCCGTTTCATCCCTTGACCTCTGTACATATTCTCCTCCCTTTTGCCCTTTTCCCATTTTTTCGGCATTTTGATAGCCTAAGAGAGAATGGCCTGATGACGCTCATATTCCCGGCAATCGAGATCACGAACGAATGCTGCGTTCAGCTCGTCCGGGGGGCGCCGGGCTCAGAACACCTCTACTCGATCGATCCTGTGCAGATGGCGATTCTCTGGAGGGGCGAGAACGCCAAGACTCTGCACGTCGTCGACCTGAACGGAGTAGAGGAAGGGAAGGTTGTCAACAAGGATGTGATTCGCAGGATGGTGGAGGCGGTCGATATCCCGATCCAGGTGGGCGGCGGCCTTCGGTCGTACGAAGAGATCAAAGGAGTCATCGAACTCGGTGTGTATCGCGTCGTGATCGGAACGGCTGCAGTCGAGCAACCGGGACTCATCGAGCAGCTCGTCAAGGAATTCGGAACCCGCAAGATCGCCATCGGGATCGAAGTGCTGGACGGGAAGCTCGTCGTCGAAGGGGGCCGACGCATCATCGACATGCATCCGATGGACCTTGCGAAACGGATGAAGGGAGTCGGCGTTACCCGATTGGTCTATAAAGACCGCGGTGACGATAGCGGCGCGCCATTTCTCCCCTACGACGACCTGAAAGCGATCGCCGCGGAAACGAATTTGCGGATCACCTCGCGCGGCAGCGTCAACGATTTCAAGGACCTCGTCCGACTACAGGAGCTCGAACGAGTCGGCGTCGACTCGGTCATCATCGGCAAGCCGTTGTACGAAAATAAGTTCCCGTGCCAGGCATTGTGGCGATTGAACGAAAAGGAACTCACCAACCTCGGGCCTACAAGACGGATTTGAACTCTTGACTACTGGCTCCTGACCACTGGTTTATCTCTATGACCCTCACTGTAATCGGCCACCTTTGCAAAGACATTCTCCACCTTCCGTCGGACGGAGGCGAGGATCAACCTCCTGTTGAAAACTACGGGGGGATCCTGTATGCGGTCCTTACGCTCGCCAACCTCATGAACGGCAAGGACGTCGTCCAACCGGTGTTCGGCGTCGGGTGGTCGGACTATGATCCGGTCATCGACCTGCTCAAGCAGTACAAGAACGTCGATCCCAGCGGCATTTTCCGGGTCAAGGGACAAACGAATCAGGTCCACATTTTCTACGAACAGAATCGGAACAATCGTATCGAATGTTCGAAAGGGATCGCGCCCCCGATCGGATACAATCGCATCAAGCCGTTCCTCGATGCAGACGGCGTTCTCATCAACATGATCTCCGGGTCGGACATCACGTTGGAAACACTCGACTACCTCCGCATGGAAGTCCGGGAACGTCGCGTGCCGATCCACTTCGATTTCCATGCGTTGACGCTCGGCATCGACCAGGACTTCAAGCGGTTCCCGCGCCCCTTGACCGACTGGCGCCGCTGGTGTTTCATGCTGCACAGTGTTCAGATGAGTGAAACCGAAGCGAACGGCCTGTCTGCAGAACACTACGACGAGACAACACTCATCAATCACTTGATGCCCTTGATGGTGGACGCTCTCATGATCACGCGCGGCAGCAAGGGCCTCACGCTTGTCACGCAGGACATTCACAAGAAATTGACACACCACGATATTCCCGGCATTTCGTACGGTGCCACCGTAGACCCCACGGGGTGCGGCGATGTGCTGGGCGCGGCATATCTGTATCAGTACATGAAATCGAAGGACAGTCTGCTGGCAGCAACGGCCGCGAACCGTGCCGCGGCGTACAAAGCAACCTTCAGCGGTCTGGCAGGATTGGATGGTCTTTCCTCGCGCATCGCATCCGAACCGGAGGCACAGTCATGATCCTCAAGGAAAGCATCGAACACTTTTACGCGCAGGGATCCTCACTCAGGGACAAGGCGGGAGCACAGCAGGCCGTTCATGAACTCCGCTTCTTCCTGAACAATGGCGAGGTGCGCGCCGCCTTCCCCTCGAAGGGGCACGATGAACTCGGGGGTTGGGCTGTGAATGAATGGGTCAAGAAGGGCATTCTCCTTGGGTTCCGCGTCGGCGAGTTGACGGAGATCCACGGACACGAGTTGATGCACTTCTTCGACAAGAACGTGTTTCCCCTGCGCAAGTTGACTGTGAGTCACGATGTCCGTCTCGTGCCGGGTGGCTCGGCCGTGCGCGACGGGGCCTACCTCGGACGCTCCGTCATCATCATGCCCCCCTCGTACGTGAATATCGGAGCATACGTCGACGAGGGCACGATGCTCGACTCACTTGTTCTCGTCGGATCCTGCGCGCAGATCGGCAAGCATGTGCACATCAGCACAGGCGCCCGCATCGGCG
>JBFYQI010000519.1:0-4180 GCA_041302875.1 Ignavibacteria bacterium | reverse complement strand
TCCTCAACATCCCTTGAATATCGCGCAAGTGCTTTTCACTTCCCCCCTCCTCGTGAAACTGCAGCTTTCTCAGGATGACATACTCGGGCGGCGCCAACCACACTTGCTCGCCAGAGATGTCAACAAAGATTCTTCGCTCCATTCCCCAGCGATGAAGGGCATCCTGCGCTACATAGAAATCAGCTTTGAAGCCGGTCTCGTGATGGATGACGTTGAATCCGCCTCCGTTTGAGCGCACGAGCTCTTGATGAACCACATCCACTGGCGGGAAGCAAAACATCGCATTCGAATACAAGGTCGAAAGCAGATCTACATCACCCCGGCTGATCGAAAGCACGATATCCACATCATTCGTCAACCGTGGTTCACCATACACGGTGACCGCTGCCGAACCCGTGACCATATACGTTATCTTGGCACGATTGAGCGGCACGATGAACAGAAGAAAAAGGTCTTCATTCATGTTCACGAGCGAAGAGCCGATTGACCTCGTCACGAATCATGCGTTCAGTCCATTCCGGGTGCTGCTGCCGGAGGAATGCCGTCTTCAACACCCGCGCGGACCAATACAAGCTGACCGATGTCTGCCACTTCCGCGTCGGCGTCATCTGCCTATAAATTTCGACTTGCTTCTCGTCCACGGCATGTTGCATTTGATCGTGCGTCTTGGTATTCCTGCCATTGTGAGAATCGCCCCTAGGACAAACTGAAGTTTGTCCAACAGTTCCGTCTACGCCTTCACCACCAGCCCGCCGCTCTTCTTCACAATGTTCCTCGTGTCCACGATGGGCGCGGTGATGTTCGTGAAATCATAGGTTTTGTACACGTCGTGTCCCGTCGCCACAACGAGCAGATCGTAGTCGTTCGTGATCTCGTGTGAGGCCCGCCCCATGAAGCGCTTGTGCTCGCGGGTCGGGGGAATGACCGGAATGTACGGATCGTTGTACTGAACGATGGCTCCCCGGTCTTCCAGCTTCTCAAAGAGATGGAAGGTCGGAGACTCACGGAGATCGTCGATGTTGGCTTTGTAGGCCAGTCCCAACAACAGCACCTTCGAACCCTTCAACGGCTTCCCCACTTCATTCAACGCTTCCATACACCGCGTCACGACATAATCGGGCATCGACGTGTTGATCTCGCCGGCGAGCTCGATGAATTTCGTCGTTGCGCCGTACTCGCGAGCTTTCCAGGTTAGGTAGAATGGGTCAATGGGGATACAGTGTCCGCCTAAACCCGGACCGGGATAGAACGGCATGAATCCGAAGGGCTTCGTCTTCGCTGCTTCAATGACCTCCCATACGTCGATCCCCATCTTCATGAATGCGACTTTGAGTTCATTCACAAGGGCGATGTTCACAGACCGAAAGATGTTCTCGAGAAGCTTCGCCGATTCGGCAACCCGTGTGCTCGACACCGGGACTGTTTTCACAATGATCTGTCCGTACAGCTTGTCCGCGACGGCCAGACCATCCGGCGATGTGGCGCCGACAACTTTCGGAATATTGGCGGTGTGGAAATCCGGATTGTTTGGATCTTCCCGCTCCGGCGAAAAGGCAGCGTAGAAATCTCTCTCCAGCTTCAACCCGCTCCGCTCAAGGATCGGGACCATTACCTCATCGGTCGTGCCGGGATAGGTCGATGATTCCAAAACGAAGATCTGTCCCTTTCGCATATGCGGGACGATCGCCTCGGCACTCGAAACAATGTACGTCATGTCCGGCTCACGGTTGGCGTTGAGCGGGGTCGGAACTGCGATCAGTACTCCATCACACTCCTTCAGGCGACCGAAGTCATTTGTTGCGACCATCTTCCCCGTCTCCATTGCCTTCGCAATGCGGTCCGATGGAATGTGCTTGATGTACGTTTCACCCTTCGCGAGGAACTCCGGTTTCTTGGGATCGATGTCAAATCCGATCGCCTTGAATCCCTTCTCCACATACGTGAGCAGAAGCGGCAATCCAACGTAACCCAATCCGATAACGCCGACGACGAAGGACTTGTCTTCTATTTTCTTGAGGAGCTCTGATTTCATTTGGTAGGAAGTAATGAGTAGTAAGATGTAAGTAGCAAGATGTAATTAGTAAGATTCCTGTTTTCCTACATCAGAATTTGGTCCTAAGCTTTTTGGTGCTTGGTCCCATTTGGCGCTTGGCCATCTTGGCTCTTGGACCTCTTTGATTCTTCGGCGTCTTGGATCTTGTGTGCTTCCGCAACGCCTTCGAGAGCGACATCTGGAGGTCTTCCAACCGCTCCGAAACGACCTTCACCTCAGCAAGCACGGGCATGAAATTCGTATCCCCATTCCATCGAGGAACAAGATGGAAGTGGATGTGCTGTTCAATTCCTGCACCTGCGACGCGGCCCAGGTTCGCGCCAAAATTGTATCCGTGCGGAATGCTAAGCAAATCCAGCGCCTTCATGCATCGTCCCGTCACTTCCATGATCTCTCGGTGTTCTGCCGAGCGGAGCTGTTGAAACGCCCCAAGGTGGCGGTACGGGACCACCATTAGATGCCCGCTGTTGTATGGGTATCGATTAAGTACAACGTAGCACTTCTTCCCCCTCCAGACGATCAGATTCTTCGCGTCTTCGTGTTCGGCCGCTATTCGGCAGAACAGACATTCTTTTGGCTTCTTTTCTTCTTTGAATGTCCCGATGTAGGCGGATCGCCAAGGAGAATGCAGGTGTCGCAAAGGCCGTACCTTCAGAAATGTCATGCGTGGGGGGGTCTTTGCCAACCTCTTGATAAACAAGGAGTTGCAGAAACCGCCGGTGCCTCCCCAACAGCCGCGAGTCGCTTCACCGAATATTGTACTTACAAAAGGATTGGGACGCAAGTCATCAGAAGCTGACGGTCGCCCTCATCGTTGGGACAAGCTCCACGAAGCGGTTTCCGCGTTGAATCGGCTGAAATGATCCATGCAACTGGAGTGCTTTGTTGAACCGCGCCGCGCTCCACGCAGCTTCTATCGCGCTGAACACGTGATTTGCGACAAGAACGTAGGCGGCCGTCGTCGCATTATTGTGGAAGGTATTCGCGTCTCCCCGCATGTCGCGATAGTAAAGAAAATGCGGTGAGACATTCTGATTCAAGACGTCGACATCGGTGAAACCGCCTGGCTTGAAACTCGATGCGTCGTCCCATCCACCGCCGAATTGGCCATACTTGCCGATCAGTTCATAGTACTGCTGACCCGGCCGGATCGGAAGGACATGCGTGAATCCGTTTGGATTTCCCGGCGAGGCCAGTTTCGCGATCTCTGATTCACAATGATTTAACAAGCCCCAATCGACTTGTTCCCAAGGATGTGCTGCCGTCGGGTTCGTGATAACGGAATTCAGCTCCGAGACCTGGCCGGCGTAGTACGCGCGCATCCAGTTCACATAGTCGACCACGGACCACCGCTCATCGGCATACGCACGGTATTCCTCTGTCTTGTCGAGTGCATTTGAGTGATTACTCGCATACAGAATCCACACGCCAACTTCCACCGCCGCAAAGGCCGCTGCCTCCCAGTATCCCTTTGTATAGAGCTGTCCTGAACCCGGAACGACGGCAGAGTATAGCGCGGCCCGGAGCGGGGATAGCGGTTCCGCATGGCCGACTTCTGTCTCTTGAACATCGCGTGAGATCCGATCGTAGTTCGCGATGAGGTCAACCTTCAAGTCCCCCGTCAACACATTTGACCGTTCGACTCGTTGTGCGCTGGCGACGAGGGATATCCCGATCAAGCCAGTGATGATGATCCGCATCATGCTTATTCCCCGTTCGTGTGCAATGTGTGTTGATTCATCGCCAGGTCCGAGGTATCATGTCGGTCAGCTCAAACCCGAACAGGACACCAAGATAGAAACGCCATTCTTTTCCGTAACGAATCGTTTCTCCCTGGATCTGCCGCTCGAACTGGTCGAATCCATACGCTCCCGAGACAAATATCCGCGTCGGGAAGGCGTAGAAGGAAAATGCCTCAAGCCGTAACTCGACACCCGCGTCGGTCTTCCAGTTTCGCAGCGATGGTGTCGCACCGTTCCAGGCGTTCCCGACATCCGCAAAGACGGACCCATACAACTTCGTGAAGTACATCTGGAATAGCCGCGTGTTGATCGTGGTCCAAAGCGGAAAGCGGTATGCCACATGCATCGTCGCCAGATGATTCCCTTCGATCGCGTAGAAGGGATA
>JBFYQI010000466.1:0-3910 GCA_041302875.1 Ignavibacteria bacterium | reverse complement strand
CTTTGGCTCCATGTCGACGGAGCGTACGGCGGCGTTTCCGGGCTTGTTCCCGAACTCCGTCACCATCTGGACGGATGCGCGGAGTCGCATTCGCTCGTCGTCAACCCGCACAAGTGGCTCTTCACGCCGATCGATTGCAGCGTTCTCTACACCCGGCGGACGGATATTCTCCGACAGGCATTCAGTCTGGTCCCTGAGTACCTGAAGACCGCTGATGCGAATGTTACGAACTACATGGACTGGGGCGTTCAGCTTGGCCGCCGGTTTCGTTCACTGAAACTCTGGTTTGTCATCCGTTCGTTCGGCGTCGACGGACTTGCGGCGAATATCCGCGAACATTGTCGTCTCGCGAATCTGTTCGCCTCGTGGGTGAAAACCGATCCCGCGTATGAACTGCTGGCCCCCGTTCCCTTCAGTGTGGTCTGTTTTCGATTCCATCCGGCAGGCATGAGCGACGAACAGGAACTTGAGCGACTCAATTCCCGGATCCTCGACACCGTGAATGCATCGGGGAAGGTTTTCCTTTCGCATACGAAATTGAACGGCCGCTATACGCTCCGTGTCGCCATCGGCAACCTCGCCACGACGGAAGAACACGTCCGCAGTGCGTGGGAGCAGATTCGAACCGCTGCAAAGGCCTAGAAACATCGACGGATAATCATCGACAATCCGAGAAATGGTTCCCATGATTCGCACCCGATTCGGAGCAGCTGGAGTTGTTGTTTTTCTCATGACATCGCCGCTTTCGGCGCAGACGCCGTCAGCCGATTCTCTTCGTGCCGCGTTGTCTGCGAAGACCTATGACCTTTGTGCCGACCTTGCGGAGTCTATGGTGCGGTCGTCCATTCTCTATCGTTCTCACCTCGGCATGTGGCCGATCGAAGCCGCGGATGTCTCCGAATTCCTCCGGGCAAACACGAAGAAGCTTGCTCCGGATTCGTGGGATCCCTGCTCCTTGAGTGGGGAGATGGACGGATGCATGATCTCGGTGAAGATTCGTCCGGGGACTAGATCCTCTTTCTATCTGGACGACAGTATCCGGGTCCGGCATGCCGACGCGCGACTCTACCTGACTGCACCCATGGGACCTCAGTCGCAGTTGCGCACCAAGGTGACCGCAGAGTTACTCTCCGGTGAACTCCTCACGCTCGAAGGAAAGCTGATCGAATTGACATCGTACCTGCCCAAACCAAGAGAATTCGTAACGACCACGACCATGGCGGATTCGGTTTTGTACGTCCGATAGTAGATTTCATCCACGATGTCATTATCCTTCCGGAGGTCGTATGAAACGCGCTCCGCTCTGGTTTTTCCTTCTGTCATTCGCACTCCTTCCCGGTTGCATCTCCTACACAACCCTCCAAACTCCTGAGACCCTTTCCCCCGGCGATGTTTCGGTTGGCGTCGGTGCGGCGGTTGGTCAGGGAGCGATGTTCGAGGTGGGCGGCCGCGTGGGCGTCGTGAAGAATGTTGACGCAGGGCTGAAGGTCGCTCTCCCCCGACTCATCTTCGCAGACACCAAAGTTCAGCTGACCGACGGTCCGCTCGTCGTCGCTGGCGACCTGGGATTCTCCTACATGAAGAATGAGGAGGAATCCGACGCCGTCAGCAGCAGTTCCTACGGATTATATCCGATGCTCCTCGTCGGTGGAGAGAACTGGTACGTCGGCGGCAAGGGAATTTACTTCTGGACCGAAGGATCCGCTGACATCCTCGGCAGTCTGACGTTCACGGGTTCGGGGTGGCTCGGTCCTGCCGCTGTGGCAGGCGTCTGGTTGGGGAATGAGGACTTCAAGATCCTCCTTGAAGGAAATGCATTCTTCTTCCGCGGGAGTGATCCACTTTTTCTTGGCGGTGTCGGAGTTCAGTTCACTTTCTAAGGAATGGCGGTCGGTGTCTGCGTGGCGTGCAATTCGAGGTACAGCTGCTCCGCACCGGACCATCGAAGGAGAGCACATGAAGAACGAGCGTTCTCTCGTTGCGTTCACCCTGCTAACGCAAACCGCCGTCGGCGGGTTCTGGACAATGGAACTGATTCATACAGCCCTATCGCCGCTCGGCCACGGCCCGGCGGAGATCGCCGTCGCATTTCCGGTGATCCTGCTTGGCGGAGCGATGGCGGTTGCAGCGATCAGTTCGCTCGCCCATCTTGGATCGGCGCGCAAAGCATGGACTGCCGCGTCGAAGCTTCGGACCTCCTGGCTGAGCAGGGAGATCATCCTCTTCGCGGCATTCGCCCTTACGGGAGGACTTGTCGCCTTCGGACACTGGACCGGATCAACATCCCTGCTCCACCCATATGTCGTCCTTTTTACATCAGCGCTCGGAGCGTTGCTCATCGTTGCCATCAGCAATGTCTATCGGCTCGAGACGCATCCGGCGTGGAATTCCGTGCGAACGACACTCGCGTTTCTCCTGACAAGCATTCTGCTCGGTGGAAGTCTGACCGGAACGATCATCCTCGCCGAATCGCCCCCGATGTACAACGACCACGGCCTTTCCGAGATCATCATGCTCGCCGCGGTACTGCAAATGATTCTCCATGTGCCGCGGCGCCCGAAGGTGGAGGGGGAAACGCGAACGGAATGGGAATCACTCTACCGGAATCTCCTCCCGCGGATGATCCTTCGCATCGGACTCCTGTGCATCGCCGCCATCCTGTTCGGCGTTGAGCCGTTCATTCCATCGGCGACATTGGCCCTTTGGATCGCCGGCACGCTCCTTCTCTGCGCCTCCGAACTCCTCGGACGCACGCTCTTCTATGATTACCGCATACGCATCGGCCTGTAACGGATACAATCAACAATCAATAATCCCCAAATCACAAATTCACATAGTCTTCCCCTCATCCACCATCTCACATTCGCCTTCTCCCCATGCCCCCTCCCCGTCCCTACATCCTTTCCGAACTTCCGTGGTCCGAAGTCCGCTCCCGGCGTTTCGAACTCGCCGTTCTCCCCTGGGGCGCGACCGAAGCGCACAATCTGCATCTGCCGTACGGCACCGACATCATCGAGTCTGACTGGATCGCGGCGGAATCCGCCCGTCTCGCGTACGGACGCTCCGCGCGCGTCGTCGTGCTGCCGACGATCCCGTTCGGCGTCAACACCGGGCAGCTCGACATTCCCCTGACGATCAACATGAATCCGAGCACACAGCGGCTGGTCCTCGCAGATACCGTCGACTCTTTGCACCGTCAGGGCTTGCGGAAGCTCGTCATCATCAACAGCCACGGAGGGAACGACTTCAAGCCGATCTTGCGTGAGATGAAGCTGTCGTACCCGGGCATGTTCATTGCGCTGATCAATTGGTACCAGATCATCGAGCAGAAGAAGCATTTCTCGGAGGCTGACGATCACGCGGGAGAGATGGAGACGAGCATCATGCTGCAGATCGCGGCGGATCTCGTGCTCCCGCTCTCGCAGGCAGGAGACGGTTCAGCGCGGCAGTTCAAGATCGCGGGACTGCAGGAACGATGGGCCTGGACCCCGCGGGAATGGACCAAGGTCAGCGCCGACACAGGCGTAGGAAACCCCAAAGCGGCAACAAAAGAGAAGGGAGCTGCATATTTGAAGGAATTGACGGAGAAGATCGCCGGATTCCTCGTCGACCTCTCCGCAGCTTCCCTTCATGATCTTTATCAATCCTCAAGCGCTCCCACTACTTGATACTTTATACTTAATACTCCCTACTCCCTACTCCCTACTCCATACTCCCTACTTCCTCCATCTCCCATGTCCCTTCTCGGCAATCTTCTCTGGATCACCATCGGCGGCGGCATTCTGATCGCCATCGGCTACGTCATCGGCGGACTCATCCTCTGCCTTACCATCGTTGGGATTCCCTTCGGAGTTCAATGCTTTAAGCTTGCAGGGCTGGCCCTCGTCCCCTTCGGCAAGACCGTCGGGGA
>JBFYQI010000511.1:0-3315 GCA_041302875.1 Ignavibacteria bacterium | reverse complement strand
AGAGCTTCTTCTACTTTCCAACCCTCTCGACCGGGACCGGCTCAGGGACGGGCGCCGGGTTGGTGCTCTTCCGACGCATCGGCTGACGCTTCCGCATGTACTTCTTCTCCACCGGAAGCTGCTCGATCGGCCCTTCCTCCACGTCCGGGTAGGTGTAGATCTCGTACTTGTAATTCCGCAGAATGATGTCCTTGCCGTTCCGGCCAAGGACGTACTGCGGAAGCAACGGGATCTTTCCCCCTCCGCCCGGCGCGTCGATGACGTAATGCGGGATCGCCAGCCCGGAGGTATGACCGCGCAGCTTGTCCATGATCTCCAGCCCGACACGAACCGGCGTTCGGAAGTGATTCGTCCCTTTCGTCAAATCGGCCTGGTAGATGTAATACGGCCGGACGCGCATCTTCAACAGCTTCCGATGCAGTTCAAGCATGACATCTGCATCATCGTTCACCCCTTTCATCAGCACGGCCTGGTTCCCGATCGGCATGCCTGCATCGGCCAGCATGGCGCACGCCTTTTCTGCTTCAGGCGTGCATTCCCACGGGTGGTTGAAATGCGTGTTGATATAGATGGGATGATACTTCTTCAGCATCCTCGTGAGTTTCGTGGTGATGCGTTGGGGCAACACACACGGCATCTTCGTCCCGAGACGAATGATCTCGACGTGCGGGATCTCCCGCAACCCTGCGAGGACCCGTTCCAGGGCGTAGTCCGTCACCATCAACGGATCGCCGCCGGAGATGATCACATCTCGGATCTCCGGATGAGCTGCAATATAGCTCAGCCCTTCCTGAATGTACTTCGCATTGATCTTCGTCGAGTCGCTCACCTTCCGCTTGCGCGTGCAGAAGCGGCAATACATCGAGCATTGGCTCGTGATGAGGAACAACGCACGGTCGGGATAGCGGTGCGTGACGCTCGGGACGGGACTATCCGCATCCTCATTCAGAGGGTCTTCCGGTGCCTTCTCGTCCTGAAGCTCGATCGCGTCTGGAATGCACTGACGCCAGATCGGATCGCCCGGATACCGGATAAGGCTCAGGTAGTACGGGTTGACGCGAATGTGAAAGAAGCGATTCAGCTTGTCTGCCGTGTCCTTGTCGAACCCGAATCGTTCGACGAGATCTTTCCCGCTATCGACGCTCTGCCTGAGCATCTCTTGCCAAAGTTCCATAAGGTCCTTTAGGCCTCCGTGATGTGTTTGGAATAGACGACGAGGTCGTCTCCCGGTGCGTAGTACGACCGCACACGTGCTTCCTCGATATACTTGTTCCGCACGTAGAACCGTCGCGTTGCCTCATACTTCGGGAGCGACGACGTTTCCACCATGATCAGTGATCCGCCCTTCGCCCGAACGAGCGACTCACAATGCACCAACAACTGATATCCGATTCCTGTTCCGTGCGCGACCGGATCGACGGCGATCCAGTAGAGGTCGTAGGTCGACACGGTCATCGGGGTCGGACCGACGCAATAGTAACCGCGTGGCGCTCCGTCGGCGTCGACGAACGTGTATGCAATGTAGTCCGTTTGATGCGCATCGTTGGCTGCGATCTCCATCAATTCGACCGCGACATCCACTTCCTCGTCCCGGAACACACCCGTCGCCCGGATGATGGCGGTCAACGGTTCAAGATCTGTTCGCTCAAATGCTCGGATGGGCATGTGCAGGTTTCGCTGTGCGCACAAGCGCGTGTTTGACGATCGCGGCGATCATGCCGGCATGCGTCAGTCCGTGTGTTCGCGCCGAACGGGCGAAACCCGCATCATCCGAAAGGTCCGGATTCGGATTCACTTCCAGGACGTACGGAGTGCCAGCGTCCGTCAGCCGGATGTCGACGCGTCCGTAGTCCCGAATCTCCATCACTTGATACGCGCGCAATGCCACCTCGCGCACACGTTGTTCGACCGCCGGGTCCAGGTTCGCAGGACAGGTTCCGATGGTTCCGTCGTACTCTCTCGTTCCTTCCACCCACTTCGCATTGTAGGTGACGATCTTTGGATAGTCTTCCGGCAGCCCCGAGAAATCGATCTCGGAGATCGGCAGGATCACCGGGTCCTCGTACCCCATCACCGCGACGTTCAGCTCCCGTCCCTCGATGAACTCCTCGATCAGCGCCGGTTGATTGAAGGACCGTACCACATGTTCCACCTTCGCCTTGAGCGACGGGAGATCGCGCACGACGGAGTTGTTCTCGATCCCGATGCTCGCATCTTCCTTCGAGGGTTTTACGATCAACGGGAAATGCAGTCCGGCTGCACGCGCGTCGACGTCCGCCGCAGATTCCGCCATTGCAAAGCGGGCAGTCGGGATGCCGTGATGCGCGAAGATCTCCTTCGACCGGACCTTGTTCAGGCAGGTGCCGAGCGCGTACGCACCGGCGCCGGTGTACGGGATACCCATCAGCTCAAAGATGCCGGCAATGTGCATCTCATGGATGGCTTGATTGCGCACGCCCTCGCACAAGTTGAAGATCATCCGCGGCTTCGTCTCCGTAAGAAACGTGATGAGCCGATTCAGGTCGCCGTTGATATTAAAGAGGGTCGTCGTGAATCCTTCCTCCCTCAGCGCCATCTCAACCTGTTCGCGAGACTCGATCACGCCGACCTCCGACATATCCACCGAGCCCTCGGGCATGGAGGAGATGATCTGCGCCATTGGCGCCAGAGCATCAAGCTTGATCATGTCGGAGACGTACATCCGCCCCTGCGCCGTTTGCATGGTCGGCTCATTGAAGACGACGGCTATGAGGGATGCGTTCGACATCAGCTCAGACCGTACCGCTTTGCTGCGGCCTCAAGGACAGAATTGATCATTCGCTCGTAGCTCATCCCTTCCGCGCGGGCTGCCTGCGGAAAGCACGAATGCTCCTCAGGATTCGGGAGAATTCCGGGCAATGGGTTCAATTCAATCACGTTCGGGATTCCATTCTCATCCAACCGTATGTCAATTCGGCACCAATCACGACATTTTAGCACGCGGAATGTGTCGACACATGTCCTCACAATTCTCGTTTCCAGCGCAGAATCGATCTTTGCTGGACACTGGTGGACATCGAGGGGATTATCGAGCGTATCCCAAACCCATTTTGCTTCATATGAATAGATGGGATTCACACCTTCCGGCAATGCATCAAACCGAATCTCAACGATCGGGAGCGCCCTGATGTTGCCGTCATTCCCCAGCATCGCCACGGTGAATTCTCGGCCGGTAAGGAACTTTTCGACCAAAGCCGGTTGCGCATAGGTCTCCAGGACAAGGCGGATCTGCTCCTCAAGCTCGGCCTTCGTTCGAACGACCGAAGCGTTGAAGAT
>JBFYQI010000509.1:0-2717 GCA_041302875.1 Ignavibacteria bacterium | reverse complement strand
CTGCTTGCGCGCGAATGCCAACAACTGCCGGACCAGATTCGCCGACCGCGTTGTCGCCTCTTCGATCGCTCTGAGTCTCGCGTAGAGCGGATCAGCTGGATCGCACCGCATCATCGCGAGTTCCGCCTGGCCGAGGATCGCTGTCAGCATGTTGTTGAAGTCATGCGCCACGCCGCCGGCTAACCGTCCCACCGATTCCAGTTTCTGCGACGCGAGGAGTTGCGCCTGCAGGCGTTCCCGGTCAAGCTCGGCTCGTTTCCGCTCGGAGATGTCGAGGAAAGCCCCCACGAGTCCCGCCACGTTGCCGTTCTTGTCCAGGAAGACATCTTTTGCATAGATGACCGGGCGAATCATTCCGTGCTTGTCCTTGATCTGGAACTCATAGACCTGGTGTTTCCGCGTCCGCATCAGCTCAAGATCCATCTGATGATACCGGTCTGCCATCTCGCCCGGCCAGAGTTCATGGACCGTTTTGCCGCGGATCCCCTCGGAGGTCACTCCCATGTGTTCGGTGAAGGTTTCGTTGCACCCCAGGTATCGGCCCTCGTTGTCCTTGTAGAACACGGCGACGGGAATGGCGCGGAGGAGCGAGGAGATGAACTCGTTCTTCTCCTTGATCGCTTCTTCGGCCTGCCTCCGCTCCGTGATGTCGCGGAGATGTTCGATGACGTATTCGATCGTTTGGTGTTCATTGAACACAGGGTATGCCCGTGCTTCTATCCAGCGTTTGATCTCAGGGACATACTTCTCCACCTGTGCGGGTCGCTTGTGGCTCATCGACTCGGCCGTGGCGCACACATCGCATGGATTCAAGTGTCCGATGAGTTCATGACATTTTCGCCCCCGCACCTGTTCCGGTGACAGTCCAAGGAACACATATCCCGCTGCATTGTATCGCAAGATGCAGTGCTGGCTGTCCTGCACGCCTAGGACGTCCGGGATCGCGTCAAACAGCGCTTCCATGAGGCGCGCAGCCCTCCTTGCCTCCTCTTCGCTGATGCGCAGTGCTTCTTCCGCTCGCTTACGGTCTGTGATATCGGTGAATGTCGCAAAGACCTGGTGTGAAACGGACTCGTTCGGACGAAATTGCGGGACGGCATTGACCAAGATCCAATGGTAAGACTCGTCCTGCGGATTGAAGACACCCACGACCACGTTGTTCACAGGCTTGCCGGAACGCAATGCGATCATTGCCGGATGATCCACTCCGGGAAAGTCGGAGCCGTCTTCACGTATGGCGCGCCAACGTGGATCGATGGATGCCCGGCCGCGCATTTGATCCAACGTAAGGCCAAGGATGTGCTCAGCCGCGGGATTGGCATCAATGATCGCACCCGATCGATCGTGATAGACAACGCCTTGTGACATGGTTTCGAAGAGCGTCCGAAAGCGGCTTTCGCTCTCCTTTGAATGGTGCTCCGCCTGTTTTTGCTGATGTTCCCGTTCAAGCGCATCGAGAGCGTACGAAATATCGGCCGCGATCTCGTTGAGAAGCTCGTATTCCTCCGAATGAATCTCGCGGGGAGTGCTCGTGTCGAGGATCAGCGCTCCGACGGCCATCTTGTTCTTCAGAAGGGGAAGAACAACCCAATTCGGTGCAACGACTATTCTGTTCTCACGGATCGCCTGATGCACAGGGCTCGCATCCGAGAGGTCGATCGATCTGGAAGCCACGTCGTCCTTGAGCCGCGCGGACGCTGCTTCCACAAGTGTTCCAGTTCGCGCGTCGCCCATCATGATGCAAGCGGTGGGAAACTGACCGTAGGTAACCGCGACTTGACAGATGGCTTGTTGAAAGGCATCTCGGTCATGTTCCCGGACGATCACCTGGTTGATCTCCCCCAAGAAGGCGTAGAGCCGGGCGATGCGAGCCAGGTTCATCTCTGCGCGGAGCCGAGACGTCACATCATGTGCCAGCACAAGTTCCGCCTTGCGTCCGGCAAAGGTGAGTGTATGTGATGTGATCTCGACATCGATGAACGTTCCGTCTTTGCGTTGATGACGCCAGGTGCCCGCAAGGTCGAGTCCTTCCGTGACCTGCGCGATGTTCTCGTGTAACCGAGCGACATCCTCCTTCGGTCGGATGTCCGCGATGGACATGCGCATGAATTCGTCGCGGGTGTAGCCATACTGGCGAACAGAGGCTTCGTGGACCGCCAGAAATGCCAGCGTCTGCAGGTCATAAACCCACATTGGATTGGGATTGCTTTCACAGAGGAGCCGATAGTCGGAATCACTGGCAGTCATGTTCGTCATCTGGTGCTTTCCTTGCGTGACAGAACCGCCGAGAGGGTCGTCAGATGCACGTCCTGCTCGGTGCTCTGGAGATTCCTCTGAGTGTTGCTCTGGGCTTTGTTCTGGGCTTTGCTCTGGGCTGATCTATGTCGCTTGGGATGTTGGATTGCCCGCCCGGGAAGATGGTCGGGACAATGGTCGGGCCTGTTCTTGAACCATTGGCCCACGATTCTCATGCCCGCCCCCGATTCTCCCGCATCCGTGCCTTCACGATCGCCTTCACCAGCGCAGCGGGAATCGGCCTCTCCGGTGTGAACCGCACGGTTGCCGCGGCGGTCGAGAAGCCCTTCAGCTTTGTCGCGAACCGCTTCGTTGTGGAAGGGCTCATGATATAGAAGCCGCAATGTCCCTTGACCGCAGCGAAACCGACGAGCATCCCGTGCTGGAAATAAGCGACCATGCCGTAACTGATCCTTTCCTCG
>JBFYQI010000507.1:0-3436 GCA_041302875.1 Ignavibacteria bacterium | reverse complement strand
CCGTGGATGACGGCGCCCGAGCCGAGGAAGAGAAGCGCCTTGAAGAATGCATGGGTCATGAGATGGAAGATGCCTGCACCGAACGCCGCGACCCCCATCGCCAGGAACATATAGCCGAGCTGACTGACGGTGGAATAGGCGAGCACCTTCTTGATGTCATTCTGAACCAGCCCGATCGTCGCGGCAAAGAAGGCCGTCGCCGCGCCGACAATGGCGATCACCAACAACGTCGTAGGCGCGAGCGCATACAGCAATGAGCAGCGGGCAACCATATAGACCCCCGCGGTCACCATGGTCGCGGCATGGATGAGCGCGCTCACCGGAGTTGGACCCGCCATCGCATCCGGCAGCCAGACGTAGAGTGGGATCTGTGCGGACTTCCCCGTCGCTCCGACGAAGAGCAGCAAGGTGATCCAGAGGATCGTCGTGTTTCCCGAAGAGAGCACGGAGGCACCGGCGAACACCGTGTCGAACTTCAGGCTGCCGAACGTCGAAAAGATGAGCAGCATCCCGATGATGAATCCGAAATCGCCGATCCGGTTGACGACGAACGCCTTCTTCGCGGCATCCCCCGTGAACTTCTTCTCATACCAGAATCCAATGAGCAGGTACGAGCACAATCCCACGCCCTCCCACCCGAGGAACATCAACAGGAAGTTGTCCGCGAGGACGAGATTCAACATCGCAAAGATGAAGAGGTTCATGTACGTGAAGAACCGCCAGAACCCCGGATCGCCGTGCATGTACCCGATCGAGTACACATGGATCAGGAATCCCACACCGGTCACGACGAGCGTCATCAGAACCGAAAGCTGATCAATCTGATACGAGACCGGGACCGCGAGCGAACCGGCGCTGTCCGTGAAAGGAGACAGCCAGTCGAAGACCTCGACGGTGTGTTTGCGTCCCTCGGCGGGCATCCCGAGCAATTCGACGAGGATCGCCGCCGCGGTCAGAAACGAAAGGCCGACCATGCCGCTGCCGATCGTTCCGATCAGCGTTTCGTTCTTGAGCCGGGACCCGAACAGGCCGAGGAAAATGAAGCCAACCAGGGGGAACAGAACCAGGAGTGGAGTGTACGGGATCATAGAACTACCATTTCAAAAGGTTGATCTCATCGAGATTCACGGTCTGCTTCCGGCGGAACAACGCGATAATGATCGCCAGTCCAACAGCCGCTTCCGACGCCGCGACCGCCATGACGAAGAACACCAGCACCTGGCCTGTGACATCGCCGAGGAAGGCCGAATAGGCGACCAGCGTCAGGTTGACGGAGTTCAGCATCAGTTCGATGGACATGAAGACGATGATCGCGTTGCGCCGCGTCATGACGCCCGCCGCGCCGATGATGAACATCACCGCGCTGAGCAAGAGGTAATGGTTCATTGGGATCATATGCGTCAGTCCAGTTTCTTCTTCGCAAGGACGATGGCGCCGACGATCGCCGCCGTCAGCAGTACGGAGGTGATCTCGAACGGGAACAGGAACTTCGTGAACAACTGCGTGCCGATATGCTCGACCTCGCCGATGCGGATGGACCGATCGACATCGAGCACGGCCGTGGTCGCCTCCGGCATGGTGAAGAGATAGACGATCTCCATCAGCAGACCGAACACCAGCACGACGGCAAGCATCCGCTGCCAGGTCAGCTTCGTCTTCAACGCCTGTGCATCCCCCAGGTTCAGCAGCATGATCACGAACACGAACAAGACCATGATCGCCCCGGCATACACGAGGATCTGGATGATGGCGATGAACTGGGCGTGGAGCGTGAGGTAGATACCGGCGAGACAGAAGAAGTTCAAAATAAGATAGAGCGCGGAGATGATCGGGTTTCGCTGCAGCACGACCATCAGCGCCGACCCGACAGCCGCCGCCGCCAGGACATAGAACATGATCTGTTCAAAGGTCACGGGAAGCCTTTAGGAAATGCGGATGTAAGATGTCAAATGTGAAATGGCAGATGATATATGGAAAATGTGAAATGGCAAATGAGTTGATGAGCCGATAAGCCCATGAGTCGTTGAGCAGTTGAGCCCTTCAGTCGCAAGCAACGCATCGATGCTTCTGCTCATAGGCTCAAAGGCTTTAGGCTTTGCTTCCTACTGCCTCCTCACCCACATCCATAATTCCTGCATCGACGGGCGTTTGCCGTAGGAGAGGATCGCAATGCGGAAGATCTTCCCCGCCACCCACATCATCACGACGGTGGACAGGGCGAGCGTGACGATGGTCGCCAGGATCTCCCACATCGACGGCATCTGAATGGGGATGCGCATGACCATCACGGTCGGCGTAAGGAACGGGATGAACGACAAGACCTTCACGATGGTCGAGTTCGGATTCTGCAGCACCAGCATCATCAATGCGAACGGCGCCACCAGGAACATGCTGATGTAGGCGGTGATCTGCTGGGCTTCCTGTTCCGTCGTCACCGGCGAACCCGCCGCGACAAAGATGGCCGCGTAGAACAGATAGCCGAGCATCGCATAGACCAGCGTGAGGATCAAATACTCGGGGACGAACACGTTCGTATTCGTCTTCAACGCGAACGCGAATCCGATCAGGCCGTACACGGTCATCTGCAGGATGCCGAGCCCGCTGAGCCCGAGGATCTTCCCGGCCATGAGATCCTGCGACGAACAGGAGGAAAGCAGGACCTCGATGACGCGGTTGGATTTCTCTTCGAGAACGCTCCGCACCAGAAGTTGTCCAGACGTCAGCACCATGAAGATGATCATGAGCAGTCCGATGTAGACGCTCACAAAGGTCTCGCCAAATCCCGACTCTTGTTCCTCTCCCCGCTCGGAGACCTTGATCGTCCGGACATCGATGTTGGTCCGCAGTTTGCGAATGAGATTCGCATCAACGCCCGCGGCGGCGTACCGGCTTTCCTGCAGCACATTCTGAATCGTACGGGTGAACCGTTCCTGGATCTTGAAATTGCCGACGTTCTTCGCACGATATTCGACCAGCCCGCTGTCGACTGCGCTCCTTGGGATGTAGAAATATCCTTCAAGCTCACCCGATGCCACCATGGCGTTGGCCGTGGCCCGGTCCAGTTCCGACGAACCCGTCGTCCGCAGATTGCGGATCAGATAGTTCGCTTGTCCGTTGGACAAGAGATACTGCGTTTCCACCTTCTTGCTCAGCGGATCGACCACGATGCCTGTCTCATCGACGACACCGATGGCGAGCTGCTCTTCATCCTCTTTTCCTACAAGAAGCGCAGGCAACAATGCCATCGCGACGATGATGACGGGCATCAGGATGAGAGAAACGATGAAGGCCTTCGACTTCACCTTCTCCATGAATTCCCAGTACGCGACCTCGAATGCTTTCGCCGTCATCGTCCACCTCCCGCGGTGCTCCGCTCCTGACGAACCTTCTTCAACGCCATGATGAACTGGACGAGCACGAACACAAAGACGCCGCC
>JBFYQI010000500.1:0-5626 GCA_041302875.1 Ignavibacteria bacterium | reverse complement strand
TCCACCATCTCGAAGAGGTCGAACGCCTTCTTCGACCATCCGATGATGAGCGTATTGCGAAGTCCCACACCCGACAGCAGCAAGCGGCGCTGGACCAGCCGGACGCTCAGCCGGCCGAATGACGTGAACGCACCGACGAAGATCCAGTACAGGACGATCGCAGGGCGAATATCCGCGCGCGCACCGGACAGCGCATCATCGAGAAAGATGATGAAGAAGAGCACCAACGCCCCGGCGATTGTCGTTCGAAGCAGCGTGACCACCTCGTCGATCATCGATTGCTCATACCACGGCCGGTACAGGCCGAAGAGCGCGAACAGCAGCAGCCAGTACAGATTCGTCGCGATCAGCGGCAGAATCAATTCCGGCGTGATGCTGACCTCCATCCAGCCGCTCTCGACCCTGATGACGTAGTACGCCAGAAACGCGAGCGACAACATCGCGACATCGACGAGCAGAGTCAGTATGAGCTCAAGACGACGGGACAAATCAATGGTGATTGATGATTCTTGATTGATGAATGAACCTGTGAGCACAGAGGACCTGAGCCCAAAGCCCAAAACCGGAGAGCAGAAGTATCGGGTCTTTGCTTGCGGCTTGGGGCTCCAGGCTCATCGGCTCATTTGCTCAAACCTTCCTACATAACACATCCAAAATCCTCTCCGACGTCCGTCCGTCTCCGTACGGATTCAACGCGCTCGGGACTTCAACGCCGGCCATTGCACGGTCGACCGAAGCTGCGATCTTCTTCACGTCGGTTCCCACGAGTTCGGACATTCCCGCCGTGACGCTCTCGATCCGTTCGGTGACATCCCGCATCACCACGCAGTATTTCCCGAACGACGGCGCTTCTTCCTGAATGCCGCCCGAGTCTGTCACCACGAACGAACATGAGTTCAACAGCGTCAGCAATTCAAGGTACGGAATCGGGGGGATGAGAAGAACGTTTGGAACATTGCCGAGCAGGTCGTGTACCGGTCCCTTCACGTTGGGATTCAGATGGACGGGATACACGAACTGAAAGCCGGGATACTTCTGTGCAGCATTCCGGATGGCGGTGCAGATGTTCTTGAAGCCTTCGCCGAAACTCTCGCGCCTGTGCGCGGTAATGAGCACGAACGGAGTGCGTATCTCCTTCGACACGATGGAGGTGTCCTTCAATCCATGCTGGCTCTTGATGAACTGCAGCGCATCGACCACAGAATTTCCCGTCACGTGCAGCGTTTGCGGCGCGATCCCTTCGCGGACCAGGTTCTGCTTCGACCCCTCCGTGGGACAGAAATTGTAGCTTGCCACGACACTGATCACCCTGCGGTTACATTCCTCCGGAAAGGGTGCGGACATGTTGTAACTTCGGAGACCCGCTTCGATATGACCGACCGGAACCTTCATATTGAAGGCACACAGCGCGGCCGCCTTCGCGGTGGTCGTATCTCCTTGCACAAGCAGAACGTCCGGCATATAGCGCTCGATGACCGGTGGAAGCTTGCGGAACACCGACTCTTCGATGTCATTCAGCGTCTGCCCCGGCTTCATGATCTGCAGGTTGTCGTCCGGTGTGACACCGAAGATGCGCAAGGCTTCATCGGCCATCGTTTGATGCTGGCCGGTGAGGCAGTACGTGACCTTCACTTCGTTTGCGGGACGTTTCTTTGCTTCGAGAACGATGGTTGCGGTCTTGATGATCTCCGGCCGTGTGCCGGCAACGACGAGAATACGATGCATGCTTAGTCCTTAGAATGATGTAGAGCTTCTAACAGTTTCACATACTGCTTCACGACCATGGTCTCAGAATATGATCGTTCAACGACACGCCGTGCTCGTTCTGCCATTGCTGCCAGAACTTGCGGATTCATACTGGCTTCTTCGACTGCCTTCACCAGTCCTTCCGGATCCTGCGCAGAGGATATCCAGCCGACTGACTCCTCATTGATGAGATACGCAAGTTCAGACGAAGGATCTGCCGACGCGATGATGGGTTTCCCCGCGGCAAGACAATTGTACATTCTGCTCGGCACAGACACCCCTGACATCCCTCGCACGAAGGTGATGATCGAGGCGTCGCACGCATTGAGCGACAGACAAAGCTTCTCTCGTGGTTGAGGCGGCAGAATGGTAACATTGCGAAGCACGAGATCTGAGACTTCCTTTCGCAGCCACTTCTCTTTCGCTCCCCAGCCGATGAACAGAAAATGAACCCGATCATTGTTGATCATGCGACGAGCACACTCCACGATGCTCTCGACATCGTGCGTGCGTCCCATGTTGCCGGAATATTGAACAACGAACTTCTGCGAAAGGCCAAGGTCCTTCAACAATGCGTTCTCAGCACGATTCAGCGGAACGATCTCGCTGAGATCCGCCCAGTTGGGGATCAACGTCGTGCGGGCTTCTCCGGTTGGCATCTTCTGAAGGACAAGTTCTTTCATATCGCGGCCGAGGACGACAATGCGCTCAGTAGATGCATACATCCAGGACTGCATCTTTTCAAGGATGCGCACCCAAAGGCTCTCTTTGCGCACCACTCCCGCCGCAACCATTGCGTTCGGATAGACATCTTCGACGCGGAGAACAAACCGCGCTCCGCGGAATCTGCACGCGAGCACTGCGAAGAATGGCAACGTTGGAGGATTGGTCACGGCGATGACGATGTCTCCAGATCGAAGGGAGAACACCGCACGAAGGAATATAGAAAGGCTGATGGTCACCAGATTGATGAAGCGGAATAGTATGATGTCTTTGTTCAGCGTCGAGCCTGTGCATCTTCGGATCTGCACTCCATTTCGAGTCTCCGTCACAGGGGCACGCATGCCTCTTGCAAGGTACGTCGGCTGACCGCACAGAACATGAACATCGAAAAACGAAACAAGTCCCTCGGCAACATGAGTGACATAGTACCCGGTTGCAGACTGCTCGGGGTAGTAAAGCTCCGAGTAAATCCAGACTCTTCGCCCCCCAGGCTGTGCGACTTCCTGGTTCAACGCGGGTTCCCTGCTCCCTTCGGCACGTCAACTTGTTTCTTAATCCATGCGTAGGTCACCTCCATCCCGGCGAAGAGCTTGCCGGTTGGCTCCCAACCAAGCTTCTCACGAAGCAGTCGATTATCGGAATTACGGCCTCGGACTCCCAGCGGGCCTTCGATGTGTTTGATGTTCAGGTTCTTTCCGCCGATCTGCATCGCCATTTCCGCCAGACTGTTGATCGTGACCATCTCCTCAGAACCGATGTTCACAGGGCCGAGAAAATCCGAATCCACAAGGCGACGCACTCCTTCAACGCATTCATCGATGTAAAGGAAGGACCGGGTCTGCTTCCCATCACCCCAAATCTCGATCTCACCGCCGTCAGGTGCTTCGATCACCTTTCGGCAAATCGCAGCAGGCGCCTTCTCGCGGCCGCCTTGCCATGTCCCCTCAGGACCAAAGATATTATGGAATCGGGCGATGCGCACTCTCATTCCGTAGTTGCGATGGTACGAGAGATACAACCGTTCACTGAAGAGCTTCTCCCAACCGTATTCGCTGTCGGGTGCCGCAGGGTAAGCAGAATCTTCTGCGCACTTCGGATTATCAGGATCTTCCTGGTTGTACGCAGGATAGATGCACGCTGAAGAAGAATAGAAGATCGTTTTGACTCCCACAATCCGGCACTGCTCGACCATATTCAGATTGATCGTGCCAGAATTATGCATGACGTCAGCATCATGATTTCCGGTGAAAATGTATCCGGCACCTCCCATATCTGCGGCAAGTTGGTAGACTTCGTCAAAGGGCTGGTCCGTGACCGACCGAACAACCGTCTGATCGCGCAAATCTCCGACGACAAAATGATCAGCCGCCGTGTTGCTAAATTCCGGATATTTCAGATCGACTCCACGGACCCAGTATCCTTCTTTCTTCAATCGCTTAACAAGATGGCTCCCAATGAATCCACCGGCGCCACACACTAGTGCGGTCTTCATACCCTAGCAGCCTCCAAGTAATTGATTATTGATATGTTGCATCTACGTTCTGAGTTGAAGTTCGATGTCCCGGATAGCTTCAACGACCTGTTCGACGGTCACATTCAAGATGCAATGCGGTCCATCTGACTCACATCGGTAAATACAAGGATACTCTGGCTCTGCAGGCTGAATCACGAAAGCCCTATTTCCCCATGGCTTAAATCTTAATGGAGAGTTCGCATCCATTGCTAATCCGCAAGTCGGATGACAGGAAATGCCAACACTTGCAGTGCCCGCCGCTGCTGCCAGATGCAACAAACCCGAGTCGTTACCAACGAAGATCGCACATCGACTCAGAATAGCGGCTGCCTGTCGCAAGGAAGTCTGTCCCGCAAGATTGATAGCCGTTCCTCGCACGCTCAAGCGGAGCGACTCACATATTTCGCGTTCCGACTTGCTACCAAGAATCACGACGGTGGCGCGATGCTGCTCGAGCAGCTCATTGGCGATACCAGCGAAACGAGGAGTTGGCCACATCCGCTTCCACCTGCCTGCCCCCGGGGCGATTGCAATGTATTTCGACGCACTCACGGTTTCAAGCACCCTCGCAGCATATTCTTGATCCTCTCTTGTGAGCCAGAGGTTTGGCGGATATGTGCTGGCTTCGCCGCCAAGTCTGAGCAAAACTTCCACCGTTCTTTCAATCTCGTGTCGCGGCGCCCGGTCATTCAAAACTTCCGAATAAAGACGATCGAACCCCGCATTGAAATAGTGTTTCCTGACATTGACATGTTCGGAGAAGCCAATACGGCGCGTTGCACGCGAGAGGCAGATAACTGCACTTGCATAGTTGCCATCGACATCCCATCGCGGATTGAACGCGATGTCCCATGATCCGTCCTTCGCAAGTTGAAGTCCAAGCCGAATCGCCCGCGACATGAGCACGATCGGCCGAAGCATGGGGTGACAGTCTCCGCTCAGAACGTGAACTCGGTCGATGTAAGGACACGCTGCGACGAAATCGTACCATTCTTTTCTCATGACAAGTTCGATCCTCGCCCCCGGATACAGCGCGCGGAGCGGCTCAAAGAAGCCGGTCATCATCACCATATCGCCGACTCCATCCAGCCGAACGATCAGAAGTGACTTGACGTGTCGATCGGGACTTTGTCCATCAGCGCTGCCGTGCGCAATCATCCTCTGGATGAAGAAGCCCAGAAATTCAATGATTGCTGCCTGCAGACGCATGAAGCCTCGAACGATCCACCATCGCAATGGAACATGCGAGAAATCGTTCGAACCGGACGACGAATCCTTGCTCATCCGACTACCGCACTTGCGTAGCGTCTGATCTCATCCAGCGTCACGCACCCCGAGAGCACGAGGCCTGCAGCGTAGACACCTGTGCCAATAGCAATTGCGGGAAGCACATCGACCGGAAGCACAGACAGGACGAGAGCCATCACCAACCCCACAAGAGCCGGCTTGATGCTCATTCGTACAAGGTCCATGATTGAGATGTAGGGACAGCCATGCACAAACCACCCAAGCAAGACAGCCTCTGAGGCCACTGCCACGATCGCAGGAGCAAGCGGTCCGAGGATCGGGATGAGAACAACATTTCCGATTACCGTCGTCGCCCCAGCGCATCCGAATCCGGCATAGTACACGCGTTGGCGCCTC
>JBFYQI010000480.1:0-3177 GCA_041302875.1 Ignavibacteria bacterium | reverse complement strand
GCGCCGGGATTTCCCGACGCAGGGTCACCCCACGATTCCGTCACCCAGCCATAGCCATGTTCGACGGGTCCTGCGGGAGAATTGCCCGACGAATGATCGCGCAGATTCATCAACAGGAGATCACACTCATTGAAAAACCCTCCCCCCACAGAACTATCGCGCGCGAAGACGCCGACGATCAGTTCATTCCCCTGCACAAGAAACTTCACCGTTGCATTGGTCGGATCGCTGACATTGCCGTCCCAACTTCCGCCGGAGCGTTCTGGTTTCCATCCGCTCCCCGGGATGACCGCGGAATTGGACGGATCATAGCGAACGATCACGGATTCCGCCACAGCCCAGGCCGCTTCATTCATCACGCCGTCGATCGTGATCGTCCCCGCGGGGACGGTGCGCGCCCATAGCGCATCCAGGCGCTTGATCATCTGTGCGGACCCGGTGTTCCACACGCCGACAGCGATCACAGCCGCCAGGGCCAATCGTACCTTCAGCGTCATTGGACATTCTCCTCTCGGTAAAAAAAGAACGGGCTGCAGGAACGATCTCCCGCAGCCCGTCGGAGCACCATCACTTCAACAACATCAACTTCTTCACGCTGACAAACGGCTCAGCCTGCGCACCTTCGACCGACGTTGCTTCCAGACGATAGAAGTAGAGCCCGCTCGAGAGCGCCGCGGCATTGAACGTCACTTGATGCGTTCCGGCGTTCATGTCGCTGTTGACCAGCGTTGCCACTTCGCGGCCCAGAAGGTCAAAGACCTGCATGGTCACGCGGCTCCGGAAGGGGAGCGCATACTGGATCATCGTGCTGGGATTGAACGGATTCGGATAGTTCTGCGACAGCGCATAGACCGTCGGGAGAGACTGATCCGCGACGACATCCGTCGCAAAGTCGAGGTTCAGCGTGCGATACACGCCACCCCACTCGCTCCCCCACCACGACTTGTAGAACGAGCCGATCGTGTGATCCCACGAACTCATCGGATGCTGCAAGCCGTCCGGATCAAAGATGACCAAGGTCAGCTTCGCCGACGTGGAGCCGGTCGTGTATCCCAGTTGATCCAGCCGGAGCAACATCTCCGCGCTATATCCGTTGTCGACGTTCGTGGTGTCATTGACCGTGCTGCCGGTCTTGAGGAACCCGGCGCCGAAGCCGGAACCCGCCAGCTGCTCTTCATAGCGAATGGTGCTGACGGTCGCACTGTCGATGTTTTGCCAGTACAGCTTGTATTCGCGATCCTGGCCGGCGGCGGTTTGGAACTTCAAGAACATACCGTCCCCTTCCCAGTCGAACTTGCAGATCGACTTGTCGTCCGAATCGATGCCGATGTAGAGGTTGAGTCCCTTCTGCAGGAACTTCACCCGCGTCACCGTGCTGTCGGTATGGGGGACGTAATACAGCGTGCCAGCATCGTTGAACGGATTCTTCACATCAACGCCCGTGGTGACCGTGTACTCGCCCGCCTGCTTGGCAAGATGCGAGCCCATCCCGTACACCAACGCCGGCGCGGTGGCCCAATCCGCTTCATCCAGCTTGCCGTCGAGATTCATTTCGATGGCTGTCGCTTGCGGCTTCAGGCTATCTGGATCGTCGAATTGCTCGACCGCAAAGTTGAGCGTTCCGTACCGTCCGCCCCACTCGCTTCCCCACCACGACTTGTAGAACGAGCCGATGGTGTGATCCCAGGAGTTCATCGGGTGCTGGAAGCCGTTCGGTTCGAACATGGCGAGCGATATCTGTACGGAGGTCAATGGAGCCGTGTAGCCCAACACCGCGAGATCGATCATCAGCTCTGCGGAGTAGCCGTTATCGACATTCGTCGTGTCATTGACCGTGCTACCGGTCGGGAGATAGCCCGCACCGGCACCGGAACCAACGACCTGCTCTTCATAGCGGATGGTATTCGCGGTCGCGCTGTCGATGTTCTGCCAGTACAGCTTGTATTCACGATCCTGGCCAAGAGCGCTCTTCACCTTCAGGAACATGCCATCGCCTTCCCAGTCGAACTTGCAGATGGATTTGTCGTCCGAGGTGATGCCGATATAGAGGTTCGTTCCCTTGCGGAGGAACTTCACCTTCGCCAACGCAGTGTCGACCGTCGGCACGTAGTAGAGCGAGCCGGCATCATTGAACGGATTCTTCACATCCACACCGCCAGTCACCGTCTGCTCGCCGGCGCTCTTCTTCAAGTGCGAGCCAAGGCCAAAGAGCAGCGTCGGCGCACCGTTCCAGTCGGCTTCGTTCAGCTGACCGTCGAGCGTGATCTTGCCGGAGTTCTTCACAGTAAGAGCTGCCGGATCTTCGAACGGTTCTGGGGTGAATTCGAGGGTGCGATACACGCCGCCCCACTCACTCCCCCACCACGACTTATAGAATGAACCGATGGTGTGATCCCACGAATTCATGGGATGCTGGAAGCCATTCGGGTCGAACACGGCAAGCATCATTTCGACGGTCGACAACGGAGCCGTGTAGCCGAGAGCTTCGAGATCGATCATGAGCTCAGCCGAATATCCCTGGTCGACGTCGTTCGTGTCGTTGACCGTGCTGCCGGCCGGCAGATATCCCGCACCGGCGCCGGAACTCACAACTTGTTCCTCATACCGGATCGTGTTCACTGTGGCGCTGTCGATGTTCTGCCAGTACAGTTTGTACTCGCGGTCCTGACCCGCCGCGCTCTTGACCTTCAGAAACATGCCATCCCCTTCCCAATCGAACTTACAGATGGACTTGTCGTCCGACTGGAGGCCGATGTACAACTGCATTCCCTTACGAACGAACTTCACGCGCGTATAGTTCAGGATGGTGGTCGGGACAAAGTAATCGGTCCCGGCATCATTGAACGGGTTTTTCACATCGACTTCGCCGGTCGGTGTGTAGTCCGTGGCGGACTTGTTGAGCAGCGCATTGAGACTGAAGAACAGGGTCGGGGCAGTCTGCCACGCAGGTTCGTTCAATTGGCCGTCGAGCGTCATCGCGCCCGCATTTTCGACCTGGAGCGATTGCGGATCGTCGAACCGGGAAACGAGTGTCCATGCTCCGTCCAGCGGAACATTGTTCACACCCGCACTGTCGCTCGCCGGGATCGCCTGGGTCTTGTAGAGCGTCCAGCTTCCTGGTCCGCCGATATTCCGCGCGGCGGTATATGAGTTCTCGTTGCCTGTGACCACGGCGGA
>JBFYQI010000468.1:0-3117 GCA_041302875.1 Ignavibacteria bacterium | reverse complement strand
TGATCGCATTGCTGAACAGCAAAGATCGCCCCATTCAGTTCATCTTCGCCGGCAAAGCGCATCCGCACGATACGCCCGGCAAGGAACTCATCCGTCAGATCATTCACTTTGAACGCCGCGCGGATGTTCGACGTCGCATGGTCTTCATCGAAGACTATGACATGGTCGTCGCGCGCTATCTCGTGCAGGGTGTCGACGTGTGGCTCAACACGCCGCGTCGTCCGTTGGAAGCGAGCGGCACGAGCGGAATGAAGGCGACGATGAACGGCGGACTCAACGCAAGCATCCTTGACGGATGGTGGGTGGAAGGATATAATGCCAACACCGGATGGGCCATCGGCCGCGGTGAGGACTATCGGGATGAGAAGTATCAGGACGAAGTGGAATCGAATGCCCTGTTCGACCTTCTGGAGAAGGACATCATTCCACTGTACTATCATCGCTCTGCGGACGACCTGCCGCGGGGATGGATCTCGAAGATGAAATCCGCCATCCGGACGATCGGACCTGAGTTCAACACAAATCGGATGGTGAGGGAATATGCCGAATTGATGTATCTCCCGTCATCCGAACGGATGCGTTCGTTCAGCGCGAACGGATTCAAACGGACCAAGGAGATCGCCAGTTGGAAGGAGGATATTCACCGGAACTGGCACGATATCCGGATCACGAACGTGGCTCTCGAAGCGCACGATGGCATCAAAGTCGGCGATGTGATCACACTGCGGGCAACGATCGACCTCGGCAGCCTGGAACCAGAGGATGTATTGGTCGAGGCGTGCTATGGTTCCGTGAATGCAGCCGAAATGCTGGAGCAACCGGTGATGACCCCGATGACCGTGGAGGGCAAGGCGAACGGTACATCTCACACGTTCACCGCAAGCATCAAGCTGGAAGTGGCGGGCCGGGTCGGTCACACCGTTCGCGTGCTTCCATCACACCGGGATCTGGTCGACCGGTTCCACGAGGGATTGATCATCTGGGCGACATCGTAGCACGACCCCTCTCAACTCATATTCACGTTACGAAGAAAGGATTGCATGAGGAAGCCGTTCGTTCTTTGGATCATCGCATTCGTCATCACCGCCGGATCCGCCGTCTATCAGCGCATGACCGGCCCCACCTATCCGATCTCCGAACGCCATATCGTGAACGGCGCCGAAGTGAAGTTTCGCCTCGACCGGACGCACGGTGGTGAGATGAATTTCCCGATCGTTTTCGAAACGGGAGACTCGACACTTCGCGGAGCGGTCGCATGGAAACGCTTCAAAACGAACGACGACTGGACGGTCATTCCCATGACGAACAATGGCGGAACGCTGCGTGCTGAACTCCCGCACCAGCCGCCGGCGGGAAAGCTCGAATACCGCGTCACGATCCAAACAGACGATAAGACGATCCTGCTCCCTTCAACCGCAACGAACGTCGTTCGGTTCAAAGGGGATGTGCCGATGCCGGTCATCGTTGTCCATGTCATCCTCATCTTCGCGGCCATGCTGCTTTCCACGCGAACGGCGCTTGAGCTGCTCGTGCCCGCTCCACGCATTTCGCTGTATGCCTGGTGGACGGTCGGGTTGATGCTCGTCGGCGGATTGGTCCTGGGACCCATCGTGCAAAAGTATGCCTTCGACGCATACTGGACAGGATGGCCGTTCGGGACCGACTTGACCGATAACAAGACGGCCGTCGCATTCATCGCGTGGGTCGTTGCTGCGCTGATGGTGCGACGCTCTCAGAAGCCGGCTCGCTGGATCCTCGGCGCCGCCATCGTCACGCTGATCGTGTTCCTCATCCCGCACAGCCTTCTTGGCTCCGAACTCGACTATTCGAAGATGCAATGAAGACCGTATTCCGATATGGCTATCCGTTCTTCGTTCTCATCCTCTTCTCCGCGGTCGTCTGGCTGTTCATTCGTCCGCGCGTCGAGTCTTCGCTGATCGATGCGCAGACGGCCACAGTACAAACGGCGGCGCGTCACACCGTGTACCATGCGGAATCCTGGATGGCGAGCCGCATCGCGATCGTTTCTGCGACTGCCCGACGGATCTCGGCACAACCGCGGGAAGGCGAGAGCCTCGTCTCCACTCTCATCCAGCAACATCCAAGTCTGAGGATGATCCGCATCAATGCGATCCAATCCGACGACGAGCTGATCGGTCGAGGCTTGCAAGGGACGAACGATTCGCTGACGTTCGAGGAATCACGGTGGAAGGAATGGCAAGGCCTCCAAGGCACGGACATCCTTCTGCTCTCCTTGCCGGGCGACTCGCTTCTCCTGGCGACGCGCGTTGCATTCACGATCGGCGGGAGCCCGTTCTTCTGCTCAGCGCTCTGGAGCGGCGAAGCGCTCACACAGATCCTCGCACAAACGCCTGTGCCGGAGGGATCGCTCATCAGTATGAGCGGGGCAAACGGATTCGTGTGGAAGAATTGGGATGCGACGAGGGTGGGAATGGAGAACCGATTGAAGATCGGCACACGGTTCGAACGCATCACGGGGGAACTGGCAGTGTCATTCCCGACCGCCCCAATCGTCGAACCTGCGCAAAGAGGATTCGTGGAAGCCCTTGGGATTTTCGTTCTGCTTATGATCCCCAGCGCCATCGCAAGCATGCTCCGATGGCGCCGGAAACCGTCTGCCGTCTCCTGAACGGCAACGCATTTACTTCTTCGCTGCCGACTCCCCTTCCGGCATCTTCGCCATCGTGCTGAAGATCCGTCCGACCGAAGCGACAACGCCTGCAACATCCGAGAGATTGCTGGGGATGATCATGGCATTGTTCTTCTGTGCCAGCTTCCCGAACTCGCCGAGGTACTGCTCCGCGACCCGAAGGTTAACCGCTTGAAGTCCTCCGGGTTCATTGATCGCCATGGCGATCTCGCGAATCCCGCGCGCGGTGGCCTGCGCGACGCGTTCGATCTCCTGCCCGCGGCCTTCCGCCTCGTTGATCCGCTTCATCTTCTCCCCCTCCGACTTCGCAATGGCTTCCTGCTTATCCCCTTCCGCGCGGTTGATCTTCGCCTGCTTGTCCCCCTCCGACTCCGCGATGAGCGCACGCTTCTCCCGCTCCGCCCGCATTTGCTTCTCCATCGCGTCCTTGATGCTCGTTGGCGGAA
>JBFYQI010000397.1:0-4220 GCA_041302875.1 Ignavibacteria bacterium | reverse complement strand
TCTTCGTCAGCAGTCCGAGGAAGAACGTGCCGAGCAGTCCGCCGTAGGTGAACGATGCGATCTTCAAGCCCAGCTCGACGACCGGATTCTTCGTGTCGGTGAACAACATTGCGCCGCCGATGAGAACGACGCCCCACACAAGCGTGAAGAACCGCGACCATCGCACCTCGCGCTCCCCCTCCGTCGCCTTCCCGCGCTTTGTGAGCTTGAAGAGATCCAGGAACGTCGAGGACGCGAGGGAACTGATCGAGGACGAGAGCGTCCCCATGGCGGATGCGAGCACGCCTGCAACGACCAATCCGGCCAATCCGGTGGGGAGGTTCTCCACGATGAATTTTGGGAAGACCTCGTCCGACGTGTTCAGGCCTAATTGCTGGAATGTCACGCCGCCGTAAAATGCATACAAGCACAATCCGAGCACAAGGAAGAACGCGAATTGGATGACGATGAACGTCGCATCAAGCATCAGCGCACGCTGACTGTCCCATCGTGACTTGCAGCCGAGTAACCGCTGGACCAGCAATTGGTCGGTCCCATGCGACGCCATGGTCAGGAACGTCCCGCCAAGCAGTCCGCCGACGAGCGTGTAGGGACTGGCAAGGAAGGACCAGAACGAATCGCCCCAGTTCGGATTGATGATCTCGAGCTTGTTCAAGCCGTTCGCCGTGGCGAACGCGACCACGTCGCTCCAGCCATTCGGGAGCGTTTGCAGGATCAGCACCATCGAGGCGAACGCGCCGCCGAGATAGATGAACAGCTGAACGACATCCATCGCGACGACCGCCTTCAAGCCGCCGAGGTAGGTGTAGACGAGCGTGAATGTGCCGATCAGGAGAATGCTGGTCGGATAATCCAAACCGGTGATCAGATGCACCGGAATGGCGGTGGCGAACAGGCGCACGCCGGAAGCGAGCACGCGTGTGATGATGAAGACGGTGGATGTGAACTGCCGGAGGGGAAGCCCAAAGCGCTTGCCGAGAAAATCATACGCCGTTTCCAGGTCGCCGCGATAATACGCCGGGATGAAGATCACGCTGACCAGCAGCCGCCCGATGAAGTACCCGACGGCGAGCTGGAGGAAGTGCATGTTGCCCTTGAACGCGAGGCCGGGGATGCTGATGAAGGTGAGCGTGCTCGTTTCGCTCGCAACGATGGAGAAACCCACCGACCACCAGGACATTTCCTTCCCGCCGAGAAAATAATCTTTGCTCGATCGTTGCCGGCCTGAGATGAGGATCCCGGCAACGGTGACGCCGATGAGATACACGATGACGATGGCGTAATCAAGAGTTGCAAATCCCACGGCGATGATCCCTCAGGTTCGTAGGTGGTGAAAGAAAAAATCCCTTTCTCTTCATGAACCCGAAGAGAGAAGGGACCTTCTCTGGGAGGCGGAGAACATCACCGCCATTCACTTGACGGCTTTGGCGACCGTATCGTAGATCTGGAATGCGCGGTCGAGATGCGAGATCTTGATGAGAGAGAGGACCTTCTTCTGCACACCGGCAAGCTTCACGACGCCGCCATTCTCCCGCATCTTGCGTTCGGCGATGAGCAGGGCGCTCAACCCGCTGCTGTCGCAGAACTCAACAGCGGACATATCCACAACGAGTTCTTTCAGGGCGGGTTTGCAGATGAGCAAGAACTCTCCCTTCAATTCGGGCGACACGGTCGCGTCCAGCCGGCGTTCCTTGATCTTGAAGACTGTCGCGTTCCCATTCTTCTTTGTCTCAACGTGCATACCTGCCTCCGTTAGGAGCGTACGAACATTTCCAGACACCGCATCAATCCCTGATAGCGTGCCGGGGTGGAGCTGGATCCCCTGGATTGAAACTGGACGTTGTAGAACCGATCCCCCTGCTCCTTTGCGAAACTGATCCGAAGCGGAGCGCTCGATGCTTTGCAGAGGAACGCGCTGACGAGCATCAACTGCGTATTCAGGTCGAGCGCGAGATCGAACGTCGAAACATTCATGCGCCGCACGAGCCCGCTGCGCGGCGTGTACCAGCGTGTCACATCGGTCGGGTCGTAGGTGACCGTCTTGAGGCGCGGAACGGCCGACACCGCAGAACGAAGGTCTTGGCGAATGACAACCGTCAGACCGTCAGAGAACCGGTCGGATAAGAACCGGAGAAGCGCGACCGATGAATCGGCATCGATAGGGGATTCCGGATACAACACGAGGGCGCGTCGTGCGCGAGCAAAAGCCTCGGGAAAATCCGTTTGCCGGTCGCGTTCCTTGCGAAACCGAAACCGGGAGTAGGACAACCCCACCCGCCGGCGAAACCCGTTGAACACCCTTACTTCTTTCCCTTCGGACGGTATCGCTCCTTCAGGGCCTCCAGCATCTGCGAAACGAAGCCCTCGTCGAAGAAGTAATATCGGAACTGCAGGCTGATCCGCGCGTAACTGTCGCTCGCGCCGCCGGCCTTCAGGCCGTCATACCAATCATTACCGGCCATGACATACTCGCCCATGACGGTCGCGGAGATGAATTCATTCATGAAGATGTCGAACCCTCCGCCGGCGATCATATGGAGGTCGAAGCTCGAACCGGGGAGATCCGTGACACCATCAAGTCCTTTGCCGTCAAAATAGGCGCGTCCGACGCCCGCCAACACGAAGGGATTGATGCTGCTGTTCGGCATCATGTCGAGGCTCAGATACGCATTCCCCGAGAAGACGTTCGTGGTGAACTTCTCGCCGGTGATGCCGTTCGTGAACTGCATCTGGTCGAAGAGGAACGTCGACCGCAGGCCGAGGTATTCGGTCATCGAATAGCTCAGGCTGATGCCGCCACCGTACTTCATGTCGGTCTTCGAGTAGTCGCACTGAAGCAACGAGGCCGTCCCCGCAAGGCCGACGCCGAATTTTCCGCTTCGCATTTGGCCGAACCCCGCGACGGAAACGAGCAGTACGAGCGCAAAGACCAGACAATGCCGCAGCATGCGCGTAGACATAGGGTTTCCTTCGATAGTGAATGGAGTGATTTTACAGCCTCCTCCCCGTAAGTAACCGCAAAAATTCCTCTTCTTCAAGTACCCGCACCCCCAATTCTCTCGCTTTCGTCAGTTTTGAGCCCGGTTCTGCCCCTGCGACGACAAAATCGGTATTCTTGCTGACGCTCGACGTTGTCTTTCCGCCGAGATCCTCGATGCGTTCTTTCGCATCATCACGCGTCATGGAGGTAAGCGTTCCGGTGAGTACTACGGTCTTTCCGTTCAGGGGCCCCGTCGTGTCTGCCCGCCGCTCTTCCTGCATCGTGACGCCCGCAGCCTGCAATCGACTGACCAACGCGCGATTGTGCTCGTCCGCGAAGAACCGCTCGACGCTGTCGGCAATACGCGGTCCGATACCGCTCACCTGTTCAAGCTCGTGCTTCCGTGCCTTCAGGAGGAGATCGATGGTCGGAAATTGACGTGCGAGGAGTTGAGCGACACCGGCTCCGACGTGGCGGATCCCGAGTGCAAACAACACACGCGAGAACGGCCGTTGCTTGCTCGCTTCGATCGCGTCGAGGAGATTCTGAACGCTCTTCTTTCCCCAGCGCTCCAGCTGCAGCAGGGCTTCCCGCTGTGCGTGAAGATCGTACACATCCCCGATCGTCTGCAGCAATCCCTGGTCGACGAACTGATCGATGGCGGCTTCGCCCAATCCCTCGATGTCCATCGCTCCGCGCGAGCCGAAGTGTTCGATCCGTCCGCGCACTTGAGCGGGACAATCGCTGTTCTCGCAAGAGTGATTCGCTTCTCCCTCCGGACGGAAGAGGCGTGAGCCGCATTCGGGACATCGCGTTGCGAACCGAAAACGGCGCGCGGATGCTGGGCGCTCTTCCGTGACAACACCGCTCACCTTGGGAATGACATCGCCCCCTTTTTCAACGATGACCATGTCGCCGATGCGGATGTCGAGTTCGCTGACGTAGTCTTCATTATGGAGGGTTGCTCGGGAAACGGTCGAGCCGCCGACGAAGACCGGTTCGAGGTCGGCGACGGGCGTGACAGTTCCAGTGCGTCCGACTTGGAAAAGGATATCGTTCAGTCGGGTGGTCGCGCTACGGGAGGCAAACTTGAATGCGACGGCCCACCGCGGACTTTTAGCGATGGCGCCGAGTTCCTGCTGGTGCGCGAGCGCATCGACCTTCACCACGACGCCGTCGATGTCGTACGGAAGCGAATCGCGCTTCGCCTCCCAGGCTCGCCAGTACTCAACAACGGAGT